>CALYPF010000104.1 GCA_945271245.1 uncultured Enterobacteriaceae bacterium
CTGGATCAGTTTTCAACCGCTGGGGTGGATCAGTTTTGCACCGTTGGTAACACATTTACGTGATTGATGTCGCCGAAGGCGAAAAAATTCCGCGTAAAAACGGGCCGGGCCTGGTTCAGGCTGACATCCTGGTTATCAATAAAATCGATTTGGCTCCTTATGTCGGTGCCAGCCTCGACGTCATGGAGCAGGACACGCAGCGGGTGCGCGGAGGACGCCCCTATATCCTCACCAACTGTAAAACCGGTGAAGGGATCGCAGCGCTCGTCGATACTATTATGCGCGACTTCCTGTTTACCCGTGCGCCCCTGGAGACAGCATGAGAGCGGAACAGGCATTAGAAATGGTCGCCAGGCTCGGAAAAAAAGCGCCGGAGTTAGCCGCCTGGCAGGATGAGCCGCCGCAAATGGCCAGCGATACGCCAGGGAAAAAAGGCTATTTACACCTTGGCTTCGCAAGGCGTGGCGATCGTAGCGTATTGCTGGACATGGAACGGCACGCCCCGAGCCTGGTACAAAAAGCGCTGTACTGGGATGAAGCCATGCCGCACATGCCCTGCGTATTTATGATTTCAACCTCGGGCTGTATTTTGCAGGGAGACAGACTGGCGCTCGATATTCACGTTGCCAGGGACGCCTGCGCGCACGTCACCACTCAGTCAGCAACCAAAATTCACACCATGAGCCACAACTACGCCGCGCAGCTGCAGCGCATTTCTCTGGAGGAAAATAGCTATCTGGAATTTCTTCCCGATCCCACCATTCCACACTGCGGCTCGCGCTTTCTAACGGAAACGCAAATCACACTCCATCCAACCGCGTCTTTACTTTACTCAGAAATCTTGTCTTCCGGGCGCAAGTATCACTCGGCCGATGGGGGCTTCGCATTCGATTTATACGCTTCATATATTCGCGCACAGCTGGCGGGCGGAACGGATATTTTCAGCGAGCGCTACGCTTTAACGCCCCGGTGCCAGCCGTTGAACAATATCGGCATTATGGGGCCATTCGATGTTTTCGGTAACGTCATTCTGCTCACACCTCCGCGGCACCGCGATGCCGTTCTGGCTCGCATTACGCCGTGCTATGAGCCTCAAAAAGGCATTGCCTGCGGTGCCAGTCTGCTCCCAAATCAGGGCGGCATTATCTTTAAAGCGCTGGGCAAGGAAGCCTGCCAGGTCAAACAGGCCATCCGATCGTTCTGGCAGGCGGCGCGCGAAACAATCACCGGTGCACCGCTGGCTGCCCCGTTTCTCTGGCGCTAAATTCAACGGAGGAAAGATGCAAAAATCAGTCTCTGGATACCGGATGCTTTGGCAAAGCACGGATGCCGTGTTACGCGGCGGCTCACAGGTCATGTTCCAGAATAATCCCCTGTGCGGTCTCTTCTTCTTCATTGCAGTATGCATTGCCGCATACCAGGCTCAAATGTCGTACATCGCCGTAGCCTGCCTGGCCGGCACGGCCATCAGTACGCTAACGGCAGCGCTCAGCCCGAGGCGCCAGTTCGCGCTGTCTCAGGGGCTATACGGGTATAATGGCTGTCTGACGGGAGCGGCACTGGCGACATTCCTTGCCCCCGGCATCGCGCTTTGGGTAGCGATTGTATTCTGGAGCGCGCTCTCGGTGTGGGTAATGGAAATTACCGCGCGCTGGCTAAGCCCATGGCGTCTGCCGGTACTGACGGCGCCGTTTGTCATCGTAAGCTGGATTGCGCTACTGGCCAGCTATCATTTTTCCTCACTGGCGGCGATGCACTTGCCGGCGCCTGCCCTACCGCTGGTAAACACATCATTAACGGCACTACCGCCACCGGATACGCTGCTAAAAGCGCTGCTGGCGGGGATCTCACAGGTATTTCTCGCTAATAATGCGCTGGCAGGAGGCTTTATCTTACTCGGGCTCGCCTGCGCCTCGCTGCGCGCTATGGGATATGCCCTGCTGGGCGCTACGCTGGCGCTTACCTTCGCGGAATTGCTTGGGGCAGAGCCGCTCACGCTTGGCGAAGGGCTCTACGCTTTCAGCGCCGTATTAACGGCCATCGCAATTGGCGATACTTTTCGCCCCGCGGGCCGCATCGCGGTGGCGTTAAGCATTGCCGGTATTGCTGGCTGTGTGCTGTTACAAGGCGCCTTTAATACTTTGCTGGCGCCCTTTGGTATCCCTTCACTTACGCTCTCTTTTGTACTGGTCACCTGGGGATATCTGCTGACACAGCCCATAAATGCTCCGACCCCAGATAACACTTCCCCTTTCACTGATTTAAAGGAAACCAAGGCTCATGAATAACCATGCAACGCTTTCGGCCCGGCAGCCGCGCCACCGCGCCGTTATACTGCTGGCCACGCTGGCGCTTCTTAATATTCTAGCTTGGGGGCTGGCCGCGCTAGCGTTTAGCCACAGCGCAACATTAATGGGCAGCGCAATACTGGCGTACAGTTTTGGGCTGCGGCACGCCGTGGATGCCGATCATATCTCCGCCATCGACAACATTACGCGTAAGCTTATGCAGCAAGGGAAACCCGCCTGCAGCGTCGGGGCCTGGTTTTCACTGGGTCATTCAACGATTGTCGTGCTGGCCTCACTGATGATTGCCGGCGCCACCATTACCTTTCGCGCGCAATTAGTCGAGCTGCACGCCCTTGGCGGAACCATTGGAACCGCAGTATCAGCGCTATTCCTCACGATCGTCGCCTTAATCAACCTGACGATACTGATGGCGATATGGCGAAAATTCCGTTTGCTTAAACAGGGCAACTCGCTGCCTGATGAAGCGCTGGACGCTCTGAGCGGCGGATGGCTCAGCCGCCTGTGCCGCCCTTTATTTCGTCTGATAACCCATAGCTGGCAGATGTATTTGGTGGGGTTTCTTTTCGGGCTGGGCTTTGATACCGCAACTGAAATCGGGCTGCTGGGGCTTTCCGCCGCCGGTGCAGGCCAGGGCATGAACGTTGGCACCATCATGATTTTCCCAGCGCTCTTTGCCGCGGGAATGGTGCTGATAGACACCCTGGATAATTTAATTATGGTTGGCGCATATGGCTGGGCGTTCTCACGCCCGGTACGCAAGCTCTATTACAATATGACGATTACCGGCGCTTCCGTGATTGTGGCGCTCTTTATCGGCGGTATTGAAGCACTGGGGCTTATTACAGAGACATTACATCTAAATGGAAAACCCTGGCATACCATTGTCAGGCTTAACGATAATCTTGGCGACATGGGTTTTTGGATAATCGGTCTGTTCGCGCTGTGCTGGCTGGTTTCTTTTATCAATTACCGCCTCTGCGGGTACGACAAACTGTCTGTTAATCAAACTTAGCTCATACCCCCCCATAAATAGTGCACATAAACAGAATAAATGTCGTGTTATGAACAGGAAAGTGTTTCTGCTATATGGCGGTGCGCCGTTGACGCAAGAGACATTATCTCTGGTTGTTTTGAATGAATAGCCGCAGCGATGCTTATGAATAACCAGCGCCTGCCACCTGCATGGCAAGGTACTTTTAGGCGAGAAATAGCGAGGTTCCTGATATACGGCGCAGTATCGTACTTTTTTACAGGCGGGAAGGAATGATTTTGACAATGTACGCTTTCAAACAGCGCCGCCGATAAAAAAACCGGCCAGTCCGCAATTCATCTCTACGCGGGCCAAAACCATAAAATTAAACCTCGGGTTTCCATCTGCTGATACGGGCGCCGCCGCAAGCGGCGCCCGTGCGGGCTATAGCGGCTGAGTCTGTGCTTCTACGACCGCTAACGCGACCATATTCACAATCCGCCGCACCGAGGCGATGGACGTCAGTATATGCACCGGCCTGGCTATTCCCATCAGTACCGGCCCTACCGTAACCCCTTCCGAGCTGGACACCCGCAGCAGATTGTAGCTAATGCGCGCGGCCTCCATATTGGGCATCACCAAAATATTCGCAGTGCCTTTCAGCGGGCTATCCGGCATTCTTTCCTGGCGAATCGACTCCACCAGCGCCGCATCGCCGTGCATTTCACCGTCAATCATCAGATCGGGCGCCCGCGCCTGTACGATAGCCAGCGTTTCCCGCATTTTAACCGCCGCCGCCGCGTTGGACGATCCATAGTTTGAATGCGATAGCAGCGCCACCTTAGGCTCAATTCCGAAACGACGCACGGTTTGCGCTGCCATGATGGCGATTTCCGCTAACTGCTCCGGATTCGGATCGGGGTTAACGTACGTATCGGTAATAAAGGTATTGCCGGCAGGCAGCAGCAGCGCATTCATGGCACCCGCCGTTTTCGCCCCTTCCCGGTAGCCAAATATCTCTTCAATCACATGAAAATGTTCATGGTAATCACCGACCGTTCCGCAAATCATCGCGTCGGCCTCCCCGCGATGCACCATTATTGCACCAATGACGGTGGTATTACTCAGCAGCGCGCGCTGGGCCTGCTCCTGCGTTACGCCGCGGCGCTTCATGATGGCGTAATATTCATTCCAGTAGGCTTTATAGCGCGGATCGGATTCATTATTAACAATTTCAAAATCCCGGCCCGGCTGAATCTGCAGACCCTGCTTTTTGATGCGCATTTCAATTACGCTCGGGCGACCAATCAGGATGGGCCGCGCCAGCCCCAGCGTAATCAGCTCCTGCGTCGCGTGCAGTACGCGCGTGTCCTCGCCTTCTGCCAGCACCACGCGTTTCGGATCCTGACGCGCCTGAGAAAATACCGGCTTCATAAACAGATTGGTTTTATAGACAAATTCCGTCAGCCTGTCTTTATAGGCCTCAAAATCTTCGATTGGCCGCATCGCCACGCCGGAATCCATCGCCGCCTTCGCGACCGCTGGCGCAATAGTAACGATAAGACGCGGATCGAAAGGTTTCGGGATCAGATACTCTGGCCCAAAAGAAAGCGGCTGATCGCCGTAGGCGGAGGCCACCACGTCACTCTGTTCTGCGTGCGCCAGTTCCGCAATAGCATGCACCGCCGCCAGCTTCATTTCCTCATTGATAGCGGTCGCGCCGACGTCCAGCGCTCCGCGGAAAATAAACGGGAAGCAAAGCACATTGTTTACCTGGTTAGGAAAATCCGAACGACCGGTACAAATAATGGCATCCGGGCGCACTTCTTTCGCCAGCGGCGGCATAATTTCCGGTTCCGGGTTTGCCAGCGCCAGTATCAGCGGCGCTGGCGCCATTTTCTTCACCATCTCTGGCGTCATTACCTTCGGCCCGGAACAGCCGAGGAAAATATCAGCGCCCTCAATCACCTCTTCCAGAGTGCGCTTTCCGTCATCCGCCACGGCATAGGCGGCCTTGGTTTCCGCCATGTTTTCTTCACGCCCTTTGTAAATAACGCCGCGCGAGTCACAGACTACAATGTTGTGTTTTTGCATACCCAGCGCCACCAGCAGGTTCATGCAGGCGATCGCCGATGCCCCCGCGCCGGAAACCACCAGCCGCACATCGGAGATAGTTTTTTTCACTACCCGCAGGCCGTTTAACACGGCGGCAGTGCAGATAATCGCCGTACCGTGCTGATCGTCGTGAAATACCGGAATGTTCATGCGCTCGCGCAGCTTTTGCTCAATGTAAAAGCATTCCGGCGCTTTAATATCTTCAAGGTTAATCCCGCCGAAAGTGGGCTCCAGCGCGGCAACCACGTCAATCAGCCGGTCAGGATCGGTTTCATCCACTTCAATATCGAATACATCAATACCGGCAAATTTTTTAAATAGTACGCCTTTGCCTTCCATCACCGGTTTACCGGCCAGCGCGCCGATATTCCCAAGCCCCAGCACCGCAGTGCCGTTAGAGATGACGGCCACCAGATTGCCGCGCGCCGTATATTTGTGCGCCGCCAGCGGGTCTTCGGCTATCTCCAGACACGGCGCCGCCACGCCTGGCGAATAGGCCAGGGCCAAATCGCGCTGAGTAGCCAGCGGTTTGGTTGGGGAAACCTGAATCTTCCCCGGGACCGGGAACTCATGAAAGTCGAGGGCACTTTGCTTTAATTGTTCATCCATCGCTCTGTTCCTTTACATTTACGTGTTGTGCTGGGATTAACGAAATCGGTCGGTCAGTATCACTCTGTACCCCACAGGAAAACGTTGAACGCCGCCAAACTTTTAGGCTTTCGGCACCTTTTTGTTATATTTTTTTAGGTGTTATGTTACATAAGCCTCACCGCATTGCTATAGCCGTCTGCTATGCTTTTTTGTTCATCTATACCCAGGTTTTTTATTTTCACTCGCCGCGAAGCGCGCTACCCGCCATGGAGATGCGGACATGAACCAACTGGAAGCCATCAAGAAATTCACCACCGTTGTTGCCGATAGCGGCGATATTGAGTCCATTCGCCACTATCAGCCTCAGGATGCCACGACAAATCCTTCTCTGCTGCTCAAAGCTGCGGGAATCAAAGCCTATGAAGGGCTGATAGACGAAGCGCTGGATTACGCCCGTCGCCATGAAAGCGGCCGCGAGCGTATTATCGCCACGGCCTGTGACAAGCTGGCAGTCAATTTCGGCGTCGAAATACTAAACAGTATTCCCGGCAGGGTATCTACCGAAGTCGACGCGCATTTATCATTTGATACGGAAAAAAGCGTTGCCAAAGCGCGCCGCCTGGTCGCGCTGTATCAGGAGCAGGGAATCGATACATCGCGAATTCTTATCAAACTGGCGGCCACGTGGGAGGGGATACGCGCCGCACAAACGCTGGAACAAGAAGGTATCCACTGCAACCTGACGCTTCTGTTTTCGCTGGCTCAGGCCCGCGCATGCGCCGAGGCGGGCGTATTTCTCATTTCGCCGTTTGTCGGGCGCATCTATGACTGGTATCACGCCCGGAAACCTTTGGAACCTTATGTAGTTGAAGAAGATCCCGGCGTGAAATCGGTGCGCAGTATTTACGATTATTACAAGCAGCATAACTACAGCACTATCGTCATGGGTGCCAGCTTCCGCCGTATTGAACAAATTCTGGCGCTGACGGGCTGCGATCGCCTGACCATTTCTCCGGCGCTTCTCGAAGAGCTGCAAAAAAGCGAAGCGCCGGTGCTGCGCAAACTGATCCCTGCGCCACAGGGATATAAGCAACCGCCACCGATGAGTGAAGCGAAATTTCGCTGGGAGCATAATCAGGATGCGATGGCGGTCGAAAAGCTGGCTGAGGGCATTCGCTTATTTGCCGCAGATCAGCGCAAGCTGGAAGGCTTGCTGGCCGCGCGACTTTGAAAAATGTCTAAAGATTTATCGCCGCCTCAACGGCGGCCTGGCGTTATGCCATAAAAGCATCGCTGCGCGGTTAATTAAATACGGAAAAGAGCACCTAGACGCCTGCGCAGAATACCGCGCAGGCGGATAAATACAGTGTGTTACTCAATCAGCGCGCATCACGCCCCGTAGCTGCAGTTGCTGAAGTAGAATCACGGTTTTACCATCGCGAATCGTGCCTTCTTTCACCATTGCCAGTGCGTCAGAAAACGGAATTTCTAATACGTCGATGTCTTCATCCTCAACTCCACCGCCGCGCCCGGTATGCTGTTCATCGCGGTATTCTGCGATAAAAAACGAAATCAGTTCGGTGACGCCGCCTGGCGACATATACAGATCGAAGAGCTTTTCCACCTCACCGGGCGTATAGCCCGTTTCTTCCTGAGCCTCACGCCGGATACACGCTTCCGGCGCATCATCGTCCAGCAGCCCGGCGCAGCTTTCAATCAGCAATCCGTCCGGGTTTCCGTTAACCCAGGTCGCAACCCGAAATTGCCGGGTCAGCACCACGGTTTGTTTTTCCCGGCTGTAGAGAAGGATCGTCGCCCCATTACCACGGTCATACACTTCACGCTTATGTCGCAAAGCTGTGCCATCGCGGCGCGTCAGGTCATAGGTGATATTGCGCAGGATAAAATAGTTATCAGACAAAATTTTATCTTTTATCACGCGGATTGCCGGCGTCATATCGCTCTCCTGAATAGGCTGAAAGCGACATGTTACGCTCTTTAATAACCATTGTCCCGGCGGCACCGGACCGCTATTATCCGCCTCGCTACTCCCCGACGCTGGACTTTCTTTGTGCAAAAAACGTTCACTCTGCTGCCTGCGTTTCCGCCTCGGTTAATCGCCGTAAACAGACGCCGGCGCTGACTTTTTTCTCATCAGCGGCTATGCTTTGTCGACATATAAAAGCCAACACTCCACTTCTTGTTTTGCTTTTCACAGTCTGCGTTATTTGGTAGGTTGCGCCACATAACGCCCGGAAAGGACCAGCGATATTTATGGTTAAACGCCCTGTATTTACCGGCATCGCCCACGCTTTTCTCTGCATTATTTTATTGTCACTGTTAACGACGGGTGTGGCGTTCTCAACGCTCTTTAGCAGCCTGCGCGATACCGAAGCGGTCAATCTGGCAGGTTCGCTGCGCATGCAAATTTATCGCATCGCGTATGACCTTGAAACATCGCCTTACTTGCTGCCCGAGCATCGTCAGCATTTTACCGACACCCTGAACTCGCCGCTGTTTCACCCGCTGAAACGCGCCGGGGCGCCGCGTGAGGTTCAAAGCCATTACATCATTCTGCAGCGCGACTGGCAGGAGTTTGAGCGACATATTCAGGCCGGTGATAAAAACTGGCTTAACCAAAATATCGCGCAATATACCGCGAATATCGATACGTTTGTTCTCAGCCTGCAGCGCAGCGCGGAACACAAAATGGAACACGTGGCGCTCATGTCGCTAATCGGGTTTTTCGCTATTTTTATTTTGGTGTACATCACCCTGCGCCGCATCCGCCAGCAGGTGGTAGAACCGCTCGGCGCTCTGGCACAGGCCAGCCGATCGATTGAGCGGCGTAATTTCAATTTCCCGCCGCTGGACACACACCTGCCGAATGAACTTGGCCAATTGGCTTGCTCATTTACGCAAATGGCACAAGAGTTACATAAGCTGTATCAATCGCTGGAAGAAAACGTACAGCAAAAAAACCGCAGCCTGAAAGAGGCTAATCGCCGGCTTAAAGTGCTGTATAGCTGCTCCCGGGCGATGAATGCCAGCGTCGCTGATAATCGGGGCTTCCAGCGCGTACTGAGAATTGCGCGTCACTACGGCCCGCTGTGCGCGCTTGAAATGCAGGATAATGGCGGCCGGCTTCTGCTGGAAGGGACGCCTCAGGACGGGCGAGAATGGCAGCAAACGCCGATTATGCAAGGCGGCAATGCGCTGGGTTTTTTGCGCTGGCAGGCCGATGAGCGTTTTCCTGGCGCGTTATTTATGAAAAGTATTTCAACTATGCTCGGGCGCGGACTCTGGTTCGCCCATACGCAACAAGAGCGCCAGCAGCTTTTGGTGATGGAAGAGCGCGCGGCAATTGCGCGCGAACTGCACGACTCGCTGGCGCAGGCGCTTTCTTATCTGCGTATTCAGCTTACGCTGCTGAAAAGGGCGGTAGTTCCGGATAACCAGCGAGCGCAGCAAATTATCGCCGATTTTTCTCAGGCGCTGAACGATGCTAACCGCGAGCTGCGCGAACTGCTTGCCACTTTTCGCCTGTCGCTGCAGCAGGCCAGTTTCCCGGCTGCACTTCACGCAATGATTGCACCGCTGCGTGAACGCACCGATGCGGCGATTATTCTTAATGGCAACCTGCCCGACGACGATCTTGATGCCGCAAGCCAGGTCCACTTGCTACAGATAATCCGTGAAGCGCTGCTAAATGCCATTCGCCACGCGCAGGCAAAAACGATCGCCGTGACCTGTCACAGCGCCAGCGACGGCGAGCGTTGCGTTGAAATTACCGATGATGGTAAGGGAATTGACAGCCTTGAAGAACCGGCAGGACACCATGGATTAAACATTATGTACGAGCGTGCCGCCCTCCTTGGTGGTACGCTGGATATAACCCGACGTGAAACGGGCGGAACGCGCGTATGCGTGCACCTGCGTTCAGCGGCGGAAGAAAAAGGCAGTGGAAACGGCCTTTAATAAACATTTGGAACATTGCAACGCTCCAGGATACGCATCATGCCACATTCACATTGCTATCAGGTACTGATTGTCGACGATCACCCACTTATGCGACGCGGCCTGCATCAACTATTGCAGAACGAACCGTCATTTAACGTTGTCGGTGAAGCCAGCAGCGGCGCAGAGGCCATCAGTATGGCTAACCGGCTAACCCCGGATTTGATATTGTTAGATCTTAATATGAAAGGACTGAGCGGTCTGGATACGCTGCAGGCGCTGCGCCGCGATGGCATCAGTGCGCGTATCATCGTTCTGACCGTCTCCGACGCAGCTTCTGACGTGTATGCGTTAATCGATGCAGGCGCAGACGGCTACCTTCTTAAAGACAGCGATCCAGACGAACTTTTGCAGGCAATTCTCCACGGTGCGCAAAACCAGGAGGCCTTCAGTGAAAAAGTACGCGAATACCTCGCGACCAGAGAATCGAAAGAAGACGAAAAATCGCCGTTAGCGCTATTAACCAGCCGTGAACTGGATGTAC
Source organism: uncultured Enterobacteriaceae bacterium (assembly GCA_945271245.1). Lineage (GTDB taxonomy): Bacteria > Pseudomonadota > Gammaproteobacteria > Enterobacterales > Enterobacteriaceae > Apirhabdus > Apirhabdus apintestini. The sequence goes on from CALYPF010000104.1 coordinate 10,487, forward strand.
TACAGGAGCTGGGACGCGGGATGTCAAACAAAGAAATTGCCGCCGCGCTGTTTATTTCTGAAGAAACGGTAAAAGTGCATATTCGCAATGTGTTGCGAAAACTCAACGTTCGCTCGCGGGTCGCGGCAACCGTCATGTATCTGGAATCACGTCATTCATAGCACCTGATGCAGGCCATCCGGCCTGCAATCTTCAACGATAATTTACATTTTCTTCTTAATCTCTCCACGATTGGGTCCGTACCAGAGGCTAAAGTAAGCCCCCGCCCGATATCACGTATTACGAGGATTTTGATTCAATGGCGAATTTTTTTATCGATCGCCCTATTTTCGCCTGGGTACTGGCTATCCTTATTTGCCTGACGGGCACTCTCGCCATTTTTTCACTCTCTGTAGAGCAATATCCCGATCTGGCGCCGCCGAAAGTGCGCATTAACGCTAATTATCCGGGCGCGTCGGCGCAAACGCTGGAAAACACGGTAACTCAGGTTATCGAACAAAACATGACCGGCCTTGATAACCTGCTGTATATGTCGTCACAAAGCAGTAATACCGGGCAGGCCTCCGTCACGCTCTCCTTTGAAGCGGGAAGCTCCCCGGATGAAGCGGTACAGCAGGTGCAAAACCAGTTACAGTCTGCGATGCGCAAACTGCCACAGGCGGTGCAAAATCAGGGCGTTACCGTGCGAAAAACCGGGGATACTAATATTCTGATGATAGCCTTTGTGTCCACTGACGGGAGCATGGATAAGCAGGATATCGCCGATTATGTCGCCAGCAATATTCAGGATCCGCTGAGCCGGGTAAACGGCGTTGGCGACGTTGACGCCTATGGTACCCAGTACGCCATGCGCATCTGGCTCGATCCGAATAAACTGACCGCCTATCAGCTCACCACGCAGGATGTGGTGAATGCGATTAAATCCCAAAATAGCCAGGTCGCCGTGGGTCAACTGGGCGAAACGCCGGCCGTCGATAAGCAGGCGCTGAACGCAACCATTAACGCCCAGGCGCTGCTGGAGACACCGGAACAGTTTCGCGCTATCACGCTGCGCGTTAATCAGGACGGCTCGCTGATTACGCTTGGCGACGTGGCGCAGGTCGCGCTGGGCGCGGAAAAGTATGACTACTTAAGCCGCTATAACGGCATGGCCGCCTCGGGGCTGGGCATTAAGCTCGCCTCGGGGGCCAATGAAATGGAAACGGCGAAACGCGCACTCACCCGGCTCAACGAACTGTCCGCCTATTTTCCTCACGGGCTTGAGTACCGCGTGGCTTATGAAACTACGTCTTTTGTTCAGGCATCCATTATCGACGTAGTGGAAACGCTACTGGAGGCGATTGCGCTCGTATTCGCAGTTATGTTCCTGTTTTTACAGAATTTCCGCGCAACGCTTATTCCGACCATCGCCGTTCCTGTGGTCTTGCTTGGTACCTTCGCCGTACTGTGGCTGTGCGGCTACAGTATTAATACGCTGACGATGTTCGCCATGGTGCTGGCAATAGGGCTGTTAGTCGATGACGCTATCGTAGTAGTAGAAAACGTTGAGCGCCTGATGAGCGAGGAAGGCCTGTCGCCGCGTGCGGCTACGCGTAAATCCATGGGGCAGATTCAGGGCGCGCTGGTGGGGATTGTGCTGGTCCTCTCCGCCGTATTTGTTCCGATGGCGTTTTTTAGCGGCACGACCGGCGCAATTTACCGCCAGTTCTCCATTACGATAGTGTCATCGATGGTGCTCTCCGTTTTGGTCGCGCTAATCCTCACTCCCGCACTGTGTTCAACGCTGCTCAAACCGCTTAAAAAAGGTGAGCATCACGGGCAGCGCGGCTTTTTCGCCTGGTTTAATCGTACCTTTGAGCGCTACACGCTGCGCTATGAAAACCGCGTTGCACATTTGCTACAGCATACTTTGCGCTGGCTCCTGCTTTACGCTGTATTGCTAGGCGTGATGATGCTGCTTTTTATGCGGCTCCCGACATCCTTCCTGCCCCAGGAAGATCGCGGCGTATTTACCACCTCGATTCAATTACCACCGGGGGCCACCCAGCAGCAAACGCTGAAGGTCGTTCAGCAGGTTGAGCGCTATTATATGACCCAGGAGAAAGAAAACGTGCGCTCGGTGTTCGCCACTATTGGCGCCGGCCCCGGCGGCAACGGGCAGAACGTCGCGCGCATGTTTATTCGCCTGAAAGACTGGGAAACGCGCGCGGCCAACAAAGATGCCTCATCCTTCGCGATTATTGAGCGCGCTACCCGCGCATTTAACCGCATCCGCGAAGCCCGGGTTATCGCCAGCAGCCCGCCGGCGATTAGCGGTCTTGGCAACGCCGCAGGTTTTGATATGGAGCTGCAGGATCACGCGGGCCAGGGGCATGACGCGCTAATGGCGGCACGTAACAGGCTGCTTGAGCTCGCCGCCCGTTCTCCTAATCTTACCCGCGTTCGGCACAACGGGCTGGATGACAGTCCGCAATTGCAAATCGATATCGATCAGCGTAAAGCCCAGGCGATGGGCGTAGCGATTGACGACATCAACAATACGCTGCAAACCGCGTGGGGCTCCAGCTACATTAACGACTTTATGGACAGGGGGCGCGTGAAAAAAGTGTATGTGCAGTCGGCGGCAAAATACCGCATGCTGCCTGAAGATATTAGTAAATGGTATGTGCGCAATCGCAGTGGCAACATGGTGCCTTTTTCCGCTTTCGCCACCTCGCGCTGGATAACCGGTTCACCGCGTCTTGAACGCTATAACGGCTACGCGGCGCTTGAAATCGTCGGTGAAGCCGCCCCCGGTGTTAGCAGCGGCACGGCAATGAATATCATGGAAACACTCACGCGTCAGCTTCCGGGTAATTACGGCCTGGAGTGGACCGGCATGTCATTGCAGGAACGCCTGTCCGGAGCTCAGGCACCGGCGCTTTACGCTATTTCGCTGCTGGTGGTGTTCCTGTGCCTGGCCGCGCTGTATGAAAGCTGGTCGATTCCCTTCTCCGTCATGCTGGTAGTTCCGCTGGGCGTCGTTGGCGCGCTGTGCACAACCTGGCTGCGCGGACTAGAAAATGATGTCTACTTCCAGGTTGGCCTGCTGACGGTTATCGGTTTGTCGGCTAAGAACGCTATTCTGATTGTAGAGTTCGCCAGCTCGCTGAACGCGCGCGGCGAAGATCTTATCGACGCCACGCTCCAGGCCTGCCGCCAGCGGCTGCGACCGATTATTATGACGTCGCTGGCATTTATTTTTGGCGTGCTTCCTATGGCGCTCAGCCAGGGCGCCGGCTCCGGCAGCCAGCACGCGGTCGGTACCGGCGTTACCGGCGGTATGCTATCCGCCACACTACTGGCTATCTTTTTCGTACCGCTGTTTTTCGTGCTGGTGCGCCGCCGCTTTCCGCTACGCGAATCGCCCGAAGATTAAGCACGCCTGAGAGGCGGTTTCCCAGGGTTGCAGGAAACCGCCTCTGGCCGCTGGCCTGAAGAATCATCCGAAAAGCGCATTTTTACAGCATCAGACGTCGAATCTTCGCGCGCTTTCCCGATCTGACGCCAGATTCATTACCCCTCAGGCCGCCCGATTCGGTATATTGACGGGCTTAACGGGTTATGGCGGTCTCGAACGCCTATATAAAAACAGAAACAAGGATTGCGACAATAATGGTGACGCTTTACGGTATTAAGAATTGCGATACGGTGAAAAAAGCCCGCCGCTGGCTGGAGCAGCGGGGTATCGACTACCGTTTTCATGATTATCGCGCCGATGGATTAGACGCCGCGCTGCTGCATACATTTATCGACGCGTTAGGCTGGGAGCCGTTATTGAATACCCGTGGCACCACATGGCGCCGTCTGGATGAAGCGCGTCGCGCCACAGTTACCGACGCATCCAGCGCAGCGGCGCTGATGCTGGAAATGCCAGCGATAATTAAACGCCCTTTGCTCCAGCGCCCAAACTCGCCGTTACTGGTGGGCTTTCGCGATGAGAGCTATCAACAGTATTTCAGCGAGGTAAAGTAAGCATGTCCTGTCCGGTGATAGAGCTGGCTCAACAGTTGATTCGTCGTCCTTCTCTTAGCCCGGACGATGCTGGCTGCCAGGCGCTGCTCGTTGAACGTCTGCGCGCTATCGGTTTTACGATTGAACATATCGACATTGAAGATACCCAAAATCTTTGGGCCTGGCGCGGCGAAGGTGAAACGCTGGCCTTTGCCGGACATACCGATGTGGTGCCGCCCGGCGACGCTAATCGCTGGATTAATCCGCCGTTCGAACCCACGATCCGCGACGGTATGCTGTTCGGCCGCGGGGCTGCGGATATGAAAGGGTCTTTAGCAGCCATGGTTGTTGCCGCAGAGCGCTTTGTCGCCGCACATCCCCATCATCAAGGTCGGCTGGCGTTTTTAATTACTTCCGATGAAGAAGCCAGCGCTCAAAACGGCACGGTAAAAGTAGTGGAAACGCTAATGGCAAGGCGCGAGCGCCTTGATTACTGCCTGGTGGGAGAGCCTTCCAGCAGTGAAATCGTGGGCGATGTTGTCAAAAATGGCCGCCGCGGTTCTTTAACCTGTAATCTCACTATTCACGGAGTGCAGGGGCATGTTGCCTATCCCCATCTCGCAGATAACCCGGTGCACCGCGCCGCGCCGATGATCAATGAACTGGTGGGTATCGAGTGGGACCAGGGCAACGCATTTTTCCCCCCAACCAGTATGCAAATCGCCAATATTCAGGCGGGCACGGGCAGTAATAATGTGATCCCGGGCGATCTATTTCTCCAGTTTAATTTCCGTTTTAGCACCGAGCTTACGGATACGCTGATTCAGCGGCGGGTCACTGAACTGCTGGAGCGCCACCGCCTGCGTTATACCGCCGACTGGCTGCTGTCCGGGCAGCCGTTTCTGACGTCGCGCGGAAAACTGGTGGATGCGGTGATTAACGCCGTTGAACACTATAATGAAATCAAACCGCAGCTGCTGACCACAGGCGGCACTTCCGATGGGCGCTTTATCGCACGCATGGGCGCGCAGGTTGTCGAACTGGGGCCCGTTAACGCGACCATTCATAAAATTAATGAATGCGTCAACGCTGCGGACCTGCAATTATTGGCCCGTATGTATCAACGTATTATGGAGCAGTTGGTCGCCTGATCGACCAGCGCCTAAAGAGGAGCTATCACATGGAATGGCTTGAAAAATACTGGTGGATCATTGTACTGGTGCTCTTACTGGGCATTTTTATTAACGTGATTAAGGATTTAAAGCGCGTCGATCCTAAAAAATATATGGCTAATCGTCCAAAGCTGCCGCCGCACCGCGATTTTAATGATAAGTGGGACGATGAGGACGACTGGCCGCAGAAGAAAAAGTAAGCCCTACGTCAGAGGCCGACCATGCAGCGGTAAAATAAGCTTCACGCGCCCGGCCTCTGCGTGTTTTCCTGAAGCAGGTATCGCCCAGCCTGCGCGCGTCTTTCATTCCCGGAAACTATTTCAGTCAGTCTGGCCTCTTCAGCGCAGGTATTGCGTCAATGCATCTCCGTTAATCCACGCTCTCGCATACACTTTAATTCGCTGGCAGCCGGTGTTATCGCCGCCTGGCCGGCGATACGCTACGGGAAATTCTCGCTTTCCCGCCCTTCTATTGAGCTGAAATGCCGCACCGGGCTGAGGCATATATAAAGCGCATTACGCTATCAACCGCCCTCAACTCTTGTGCGCCAGTCACGTAATGACCGGCTGTGATAAATTCCGCTGCCGCGTCTGAAGGTGCTTTTACGCGTCCTGAATACATGCGTCTTGAGCGAGTGTTACGACCATTTAGTTATCACGCTAAATAAATGCATGCTAATTATCTCGTTATTAATTACTGATTTCCCCCAACCTTGACTCCGCCAGAGAGGGTCTTTGGCCTTGATTACACATATTTATTGGAGTCAATAATGTCTATTACACTTACCCTTAACGCTACCTCAACGGCATTTGCCGATGATAAAAGCGCCAATATCGTATACGCTCGCCTAACTGACGGGCCTCTCGCAGTGGCGAATACCGCACTTCTGTTTTCTCTGACCGGGAACGCGCACTTTACCAGCGGCATCAATATTATTAGCGCTCTGACTGACTCACAGGGAGAAGTTCAGCTCCCCTTCTTTGATGCCCAGGCGGAAACTGTCACGGTTTCCGCCTACGATGCAGCGCATACGCTAACCGCTCAGGCGCCCTCAACCTTTACCCGGCAGACCCCCAGCGATCCGGAGCGCCTGCAGGTTGAAGCAAGCTCAGGCGCAGCGCCGGATGGAAGCGCGCGCAATACGGTAAAGGTGCGACTGACAGACGCGCAAAATAACCCTCTAAGCCACCGTATTATCGATCTCAGCGTGGATAAACACGCTCACTTTACGCAAAACGCTGGTTCTCAGCTTTCCGTGATCACACAAAAAGGGGGAATTGGCGAGGCATATATCACCAGTGAGGTTGCAGAAACCGTTACAGTTAACGCCGTGAGTCTGGACGATAGCGGTAATATTCGCGCGCGCGGCTCGGCACAATCTCGATTCGGCGCACTGCCCCACCCGTATCAGCTCACGCTGCATGCAAAAAGCGGCGCCCACGCCGACGGCAAAGAAAGCAATTCTATTACCGCGGCCTTAACCCATCGCGATGATAACCGGCCGCTGCCGCACGTGATTATTGATCTGCAGGCTATCGGTCACGCACGTTTCACTGAGAGCGGGGAGTCAACGCTTTCCGTCGTAACGCAAAAAGATGGAACGGCAAGCGCGAGTTTAACCAATACCCGGCCAGAAAGCGTCATCGAAGCGGCAAGCTACCGCTACCACGAAGGCAACGAAAAGGCGCTGGCCGTAGCCCACTTTGTGCCAGAACTGACCTACACCTTAACCCTTGACGCTACAAGCGGGGCCGCATCCAATGGTATCGAGAAAAATGAAGTCACTGTTTCTATTGTTAGCAATGAAGGTACTGCGCTGGCTAATACGCCGGTGACCATCAGCGTGGACGGTAACGCCCGTGTTACCAACGGTGCAAAACTGATCCACCCCAGCGGTTGAAAACTGATCCAG
>CALYPF010000105.1 GCA_945271245.1 uncultured Enterobacteriaceae bacterium
GCTAACTGCTAACTGCTAACTGCTAACTGCTAACTGCTAACTGCTAACTGCTAACCTCCAGGCCGCTGGCGAAAACTTACGCTGCAGGTACCTGGCTGAGGATCTGCCCCCGGCACTGGCAGCAGTGTCGGCGAAAACCTTGTGAAGTGAGAGTAAATTGAATTGAACTGCGGTTATTCCCAGCCTGCACGTACACTACTGCCACCTTGCTATTAGCTACGCGTGCAGAATGCTGCCCCCGCTCTGAACGTCTCTTAGTGTTATCAGCGCGGGGACGTGGGCCGGTTATCAATCCGTTACACGTGAGGTTAACGGCGACGTCCACCGAGCAGGCTACCCAGAACGCCGCGCACAATACGGTTGATTATCTGGCGCGTGGCGCTTTTTGCCGCCGCCTGTACCAAACATCCTTGCTATTAGCTACGCGTGCAGAATGCCGCCCCCGCTCTGAACGTCTCTTAGTGTTATCAGCGCGGGGACGTGGGCCGGTTATCAATCCGTTACACGTGAGGTTAACGGCGACGTCCACCGAGCAGGCTACCCAGAACGCCGCGCACAATACGGTTGATTATCTGGCGCGTGGCGCTTTTTGCCGCCGCCTGTACCAAACATCCTTGCTATTAGCTACGCGTGCAGAATGCCGCCCCCGCTCTGAACGTCTCTTAGTGTTATCAGCGCGGGGACGTGGGCCGGTTATCAATCCGTTACACGTGAGGTTAACGGCGACGTCCACCGAGCAGGCTACCCAGAACGCCGCGCACAATACGGTTGGTTATCTGGCGCGTGGCGCTTTTTGCCGCCGCCTGCACCAGGCCGTCTTTTTTACCGCCGCGCGGGCCTACGCTGCCGAACAAAATCTCTTTTAGGCCGCCCAGTATTCCATCATCATCGGCGGCCTGCGGCGCTTTTTTCTGCGGTGCCTGCACGCTGTCCGTAGCCGCCTGAACGCCTTTTTGCAGCATCTCGAACGCGGATTCGCGGTCTACGGCCTCGTCATACTTTCCGTATAGCGAAGAGTGATTAATCAGCCCATTGCGTTCGTCGCGGGTAATGGGCCCCATGCGCGAGCCTGGGGCTATCACAAATGCGCGCTCCACTACGGTTGGGCTACCTTTTTCATCGAGAAAAGAGATCAACGCTTCGCCGGTACCCAGCGCCTGAATTGCCTCTTCCGTATTAAAGGCAGAGTTGGTGCGCATGGTTTGCGCCGCGGACTTCAGCGCTTTCTGATCTTTCGGTGTAAAGGCGCGCAGCGCGTGCTGCACCCGGTTGCCCAGCTGCCCCAAAATATTGTCAGGAATATCCGCCGGATTTTGTGACACAAAAAAGATCCCCACCCCTTTCGAGCGGATCAGGCGCACAACCTGTTCAATTTTATCCAGCAGCACCTGCGGCGCGTCTTTAAACAGCAAATGCGCCTCATCAAAAAAGAAAACCAGCTTCGGCTTCTCCAAATCACCGGCTTCCGGCAGGCGCTCATAAAGCTCCGATAACATCCAAAGCAGGCTGGCCGAATACAGCTTTGGCATTTGATAAAGCTTTTCAGCGCTTAAAATATTAATCACGCCTTTCCCGGCGTCGTCAATGCGCATCCAGTCAGTGATATCCAACATTGGCTCGCCGAAGAAAAACGGCGCGCCCTCTTGTTCAAGCGTCAGTAAACCGCGCTGAATAGCGCCTACCGATGCGCTGCTAATATTGCCATATTGGTTCTGAAACGCTTTCGCGTTATCGCCAATATATTGCGTAATGGCGCGTAAATCTTTGAAATCCAGCAGTAGCAGTCCCTGGTCATCCGCAACGCGGAAGATAATGCTCAGAACGCCGCTCTGCACGTCGTTGAGATTAAGCAGGCGCGCCAGCAGCAGCGGGCCAAGATCGGATACCGTCGCGCGCAAAGGGTGCCCATTAGTGCCAAAAATATCCCACAGCGTGGCGGGGTTCGCGTGTGGCTGCCAGTCGGTCACGCTAATTTTTGCAAGCCGTGCCTGCAGTTTTTCTGATGCCTCGCCCGGCTGGGAAACGCCGGTTAAATCGCCTTTCACATCGGCCATAAACACCGGCACGCCTATCTCAGAAAACGACTCGGCGAGCTTTTGCAGCGTGACGGTTTTCCCGGTACCGGTCGCGCCGGTGATAAGCCCGTGGCGGTTCGCCATTGCGGGATATAAAAACAGACTGGTATCGGCGGTTTTGGCTATCAGCAGTGGTGAGCTCATTCTTATTCCTTCATTGTTCTTTGCCTGAGGCCCGGCACCGGGCGTAATAAATGTCGGTACAATCCCCAACGACACCGGGCTACTGCATCGACGCGCAGATGGTGCCGCGTTTTTCCTGTCATCGCTATCAGTATATTCTGCAGAAGACGGCGCGTAACGCAGTAAAGGCTATGCTTTGCCTGTAGGCTATCTGATTTTAGGGGAAACTATGTCCAGGTTTTTTTTTGATAAGCGCGAAACGCTGGTCGACGATGCGATAGACGGACTGATCCTTGCCACACCTTATGCGAATTTGGTCCGGCTGGATATTGCGCCGGGCATTCGCGTGGTGGCGCGCAGCGGCTGGGATAAAAGCCGCGTCGCGATTATTTCCGGCGGCGGCTCTGGCCATGAACCGGCGCATGCGGGTTATGTCGGTAAGGGAATGTTGACCGCAGCGGTATGTGGCGATCTGTTTGCCTCCCCGAGCGTGGATGCGGTATTCAATGCCATCGTCGCGCTGACCGGCGAGCGCGGCTGTCTGCTGATCGTTAAAAACTACACCGGCGATCGCCTGAACTTTGGCCTGGCTGCAGAAAAAGCCCGGCGCTACGGGCTACAGGTTGAAATGGTTATCGTGGGCGATGATGTTGCCCTGCCGGATAACCCTCAGCCGCGCGGCATCGCCGGAACGGCACTGGTGCATAAGATAGCAGGCTATGCGGCGGAGCGTGGGCGATCGCTGGCGGCGGTATGCGCGGCGGCGCAGGATGCCTGCGCGCGAATATACAGTCTTGGTGTGGCCCTGCGCAGTTGCAGCCTGCCGGACGGCGAAGAGCAAGAGCGTATTCGCCCTGGGCAGGTTGAACTGGGGCTTGGCATTCACGGTGAGCCGGGAGCCAGTACCCTGCAGACGCAAAACAGCCGTAAGCTAATAAATGAAATGGCGACCCGCCTGCGGGAGAAAACCGGCGCTGCGCGGCTGGCGGTGATGATAAACAATTTGGGGGGGACCTCTGAGCTGGAAATGTCGCTGCTGGTGAAGGCGCTGGTCCATTCGCCGCTTGGTGCGCAGACGGATTTTCTGATTGGCCCGGCGCCGCTGGTCAGTGCGCTGGATATGAAAGGCTTTTCGCTGTCCGCAATCTGCCTTAACGATGCGGTGGTTTGTGCGCTGCAGTCTGAGGTCCACACGCTGGGGTGGCGCCCGCTGGTGCCGCTCGCTCCGGCCCCGGCGCAAAAAATTCCCCCAATGAAAACGGAAATAGACGCGAAGCCTTCTGATAATCCGCGCGCGGCGGCGCTGGTGCAGGCGGCGGTAGAAACACTAATCGGGCTGGAGCGCAGGCTAAATGCGCTGGATGCAAAAGTGGGAGATGGGGATACAGGATCGACTTTCGCGCTGGGCGCGCGCGATATCGGCGAGCGCCTGGCTCAGGGATCATTACCGCTCAATGAGCCTGATGCGCTGCTGCTTACCATCGGAGAGCGACTGGCTACGGCGATGGGAGGGTCCAGCGGCGTGTTAATGTCAATTTTGTTCACCGCTGCCGGGCAGGCGCTAAAAGAGGGCGAATCGTTACCCGCTGCGCTACTGACGGGGCTACGGCAAATGAGGCACTATGGCGGCGCAGCGCCGGGCGATCGCACGCTGGTTGATGCGCTACAGCCTGCGCTGGAGGCGCTGCAAAAGCAGAGTCTTGATGCGGCGGTGAGGGCGGCGCAGGAAGGCGCGCAGGCGACGGCGAAAATGAAGCGCGCCGCAGCCGGGCGCGCTTCATATGTGGGCAGCGACAGCCTGAACGGCGTTGAAGATCCCGGGGCTGTGGCGGTGGCAGAGGTGTTTTCCGCGCTCGCCAAAACGCTATAGCGGCGCGTTTTTAGGCGCCGCCGCTTTGCATTTTCGCTGCGCCAGGGCAAAGGCAGGCGTTAAGCCTGAAAATCTGCCTTTAACACTACGCGGTAGCGGGCTTTGCCTTCACGAACGTGACGCAGTGCATCGTTAATCTGCGACATTGGGTACTCTTCCGTTTGCGGCGCGACTTTTGTCCGCGCCGCCAGGCGCATCAGCGTGCGTAACTCTGAAGGATTGCCGGTGGCAGAGCCGCTAATGTTGCGATCGCCGCCAATCAGCGTGATAGCCGGGACCTCAAACGGTTTCATTACCAGGCCGACCGTGTGGAAATGACCGTCCGGCGCCAGCGCCTTGAAATAGGGCATCCAGTTGAGATCGACGCTTACCGTATTAATGATCAGATTAAATTGCCCTGCCAGCGCGGTGAGGGCGTCAGGATCGCGGCTATTTACCACGCGATCGGCGCCCATTGCCAGGATCTCCTGCTCTTTATCCGGATTAGAACTGAATGCCACAACTTCCGCACCCATGGCGCGCAGTAGCTTCACCGCGATATGCCCCAGCCCGCCAATGCCGATAATGCCGACGCGGCTGGTGGCATTAATGTTATTGGTGAGTAAGGGTTTAAATACCGTAATGCCACCGCAAAGCAGCGGCCCGGCGGTGGCGATATCCAGGCTGTCAGGTAAAGGGATCGCCCACTGCCAGTTCGCGCGGATCTTCTCGGCGAAGCCCCCGCGATTCATGATAGTTGGTACGCTACCCTGGCGGCAGTTAATATGATTGCCGCTGATGCAGGCATCGCAGTGCTGGCAGCTTTTCGCCGTCCAGCCAATCCCCACGCGCTGACCAACTTTCAGCCCTTTATTCCGGGCTTCTGCGCCCAGCGCATGGACGCGACCAATAACCTCATGGCCTGGTACCAGCGGGTATTGTGATATGCCCCATTCATTATCAATCATTGATAAATCGGAATGGCAAACGCCGCAGTATTCAACCTGTACTTCCACGTCTTCGGCGTTTAGCTCACCGGCATCGTATTCATAGGGTTCTAGATCGGCGCCAGCGCTGAGCGCCGCGTAACTTTTAATTTTTGTCATTGTGACTGCCTCAGGAAAAATTCAGGAGAATAAGTGTAGAGCATTTCTAAAAGCGCCGGGCGTATCGGGGTCTGAAAAGCCGCATAGCCGCACAGAGTGCCAATACTCGGCGCGGCGGGCGGTTTTATTGGCGAATCGTGTCGGGCCAAACCACTTTAAGCGCCCTCTGAAGAGATGAAAACGATGGATAACGCGTTTCTCTATACACAATTTCTATGCCCGCTGTGTCCATACCTGCAATGTATATGACAAAAAATGCGACCTGTAGCGTGCGGAATATGCTCGCACTGGCCTGGATGTGCGGCGGTCATTCGTCACTTCGGGTATAGGCAAGCGGCTGGGGCCGCCCGGCGTCACGCGCGCCGCCGCATATATCCATAGTGAGCGGCGGGCTGGCGTTCAGAACCCGGTTTCCAGCGAATCCAGCACGCGATATTCGTCATCCACCAGTAGCAAAGACTGCCACTTATCAAATGTCAGGCAGGGATGCGAGGTGCCAAAAATCAGGATATCGCCCACCCGCACATCGTAGTGTTCCCGCACTTCCAGCATACAGTGTTGATCCATAATCCCGACGCTGACCAGCGCCTGCGCCGGTAGCGCCAGCCGTTCGCCGCCGCGATAATGGGCGAGCGGCTGGGGCAGCCCGGCGTCACGCGCGCTGCCGCATATACCCATAGTGAGCGGCGGGGTGGCGTTCAGAACCCGGTTTCCAGCGAATCCAGCACGCGATATTCGTCATCCACCAGTAGCAAAGACTGCCACTTATCAAATGTCAGGCAGGGATGCGAGGTGCCAAAAATCAGAATATCGCCCACCCGCACATCGTAATGTTCCCGCACTTCCAGCATACAGTGCTGATCCATAATCCCGACGCTGACCAGCGCCTGCGCCGGTAGCGCCAGCCGTTCACCGCCGCGATAATGGGCAAGCGGCTGGGGCAGCCCGGCGTCAAACGCGCTGTCGCGCTTACCAATATTGACTACGGCGCGCCCCGGCTCCGGTACCGATTGCACCATAGCGGCTAGCTCCAGCGCCGCATCCAGATCGCCGCCTAATTCGCAGGCGATAGTGTCCCTGGCGCGTAGCGCCTGTTGAGCTGCCTGGTAAATGCCGTTGTCATGCGTGATGTAGCAGCCGGGGCGGATGGCTATCCGGCAGCGCGGTGGTTTTTCTTCCCTCTCCCAGACGTTACACACCACGTCGTACCATACGGTGCCGGCGCCGGTAAGCAAAAATTCTCCCTCAACCAGCGGCCCCATCTGGCACGCCAGACGCGCGGCCGTGCGTAACAGCGCTTCAATAGCCGGCTGCGGATTATCGTCGTGCAACACGCCTTCGTACAGCTCCAGCCCGCGCAGCCTAAGACCGGGGAGTGACGCAATGCGGTGCGCCAGGTTAAGCGCCTGCTCCGGGGTGCGGCAGCCGCAGCGTCCGCCTGCTACGCCCAGCTCTACCAGTATATCGAGCCGCTGCTGGCGCTGGGCAAAAAACGCCGAAAGCGCGGCGGCGTTGGCTTCGCTATCAACAAGACACAGAATATCGACCTGCGAGAAATGCTGTTTTAGCTGAGACATCAGCGCCATATTTGCCTTTCCCACCAGTTGATTTGCCATCAGCACGCGCCGCATGCCGCTCGCCATGGCTACGCTCGCCTGCCATACACTTCCTACGCCGATAGCCCACGCGCCCGCCTGCTGCTGCTGCTGAAAAATCCAGGGTGTCATGGTGGTTTTGCCATGCGGCGCTAGTGAGACGCCGCGCTTGTCTGCGTAGCGCTGCATCCACTCGATATTGTTCAGCAACGCGTTTTTTTTAAGTACCGCGGCGGGTAAACAAACGTCTTCAAGCAGCACGCTGGCAGGCTGGTGCATGATGGCAGATTTGCCGTCGATAAGGAGATGTTTTTGATATTTCATATCATTATCTCTGTTGGTTTTTTTATGGGGTTACGATGAGTATCTAAAATAACTAATTGAAAATTAACATATTAAATTAGAAATACGCATTTATCTGAATAAAAGTATCATGTTTTCCGCGTGATTTTGTGTAGTTTTCCACTGTTTTAATACCTTGTAAATGGTTAAATCTTCAGCAAGACAGAAGCGTGTGAGGCGAGGAATATGAAAGCTGACTGGCTATACCGTAATGCTACGGTGATCGATGGAAGCGGCGGCCCGGCTTATCGGGGTGACGTTGCGGTAACGGGCGACAAAATTAGCCACATTGCGCCGCACTTAACGCTCGATGTCGGCGCTGAAATCGATGCTGAAGGTAAAGTGCTGGCCCCTGGCTTTATTGACGTGCACACCCACGACGATACTAACGTCATCCGCATGCCCGCCTATTTGCCAAAAATTAGCCAGGGGGTGACAACGGTTATCGTCGGGAACTGCGGTATCAGCGCGGCGACGGCAACTATCCGCGACGATGTCCCGGACCCAATGAACCTGCTGGGGGAAGCGGAACACTTTATTTATCCCTCAGTAAACGCCTATGCCGATGCCGTAACCGAGGCACGGCCAGCAGTCAATGTCGGTACGTTAATAGGCCACACCACGCTGCGCAACAACCACATGGATTCCCTGATGCGCCCGGCGCATCCGGCTGAAATTGCCGCGATGCGCGCGCAGCTTCGCGAAGCGCTGACGCAGGGGGCGCTCGGTATGAGCACCGGCCTTGCCTACGCGACGGCGTTTGAAGCACCCACGGAAGAAGTCATGGCGCTGGCCGAAGAGCTGGCCGCCGGGCAGGGCATTTACACCACGCACCTGCGCTCGGAGTTTGAACCGATACTAGAGGCGCTGGATGAGGCCTTTCGCATCGGGCGACACGCCCGGGTGCCGGTGGTGGTATCACACCATAAATGTGCGGGTGCCAAAAACTGGGGACGTACCCGGGAGACGCTCGCCTTTTTCGACAAAATGCGCCAACGCCAGGAAATTGGCTGCGATTGCTACCCCTATTCCGCCAGCTCTTCGACGCTGGATTTGAAACAGGTGACCGATGAATTTGACATTGTGATCACCTGGTCTGAACCTCACCCCGAAATGGCAGGCAATACACTGCAACAAATTGCCGCCGAGTGGAACCTGAGTCTGATAGACGCAGCGCGGCGTTTGATGCCGGCCGGTGCGATTTATCACAATATGGATGAACAAGACGTGCGCCGGGTGCTGCGCTACCCGGCGACAATGATAGGGTCGGACGGGTTGCCGAACGATCCTATGCCGCATCCGCGTCTGTGGGGCGCTTTTCCGCGCGTGTTGGGGCATTACAGCCGTGAAGCGCAGCTTTTCCCACTGCATGAAGCTATCCACAAAATGACCGGGCTACCGGCGGCGCGTTTTCGCCTGGCGCAGCGCGGGCTTATTAAAACCGGCTATTACGCCGATCTGGTGCTGTTCGATCCTGCCACTGTTCGCGATGCGGCGAGCTTTTCTGCGCCTCAGCGGCCTGCGGAAGGGATTGAGGGCGTAATGGTTAACGGCGTGATGAGCTATGGTCGCGATAAACAGGTAACCGGGCGCGCGGGGCGTTTCCTGCGGCGCCAGCATATTCAGCATATTGATAAGGAGCAATGATGGGGATTAAACGCTATGGCACAGAGGGCGGGACCGGCACGGGAGGCCAGCATCTGCCGTTCGCCCGCGCCGTTGAAGCCGGTGGCTGGCTTTATGTTTCCGGGCAGACGCCGATGAAAAACGGCGAAATCATTGAGGGCGGGATCGTTGAACAGTCGCGACTGGCCATTCAAAACTGCATCGACATCATGACGGAAGCTGGCTACGGGCTGGCTGACGTCGTGCACGTGAGCGTCATTTTGACCGATGCCCGTTATTTCCAGTCGTTTAACAAAGTGTTTCGCGAGTTTTTCGGCGATAACCCGCCGGCGCGTATTTGCTGCGTGGCCGATTTTGTCGTTGTCTGCAAGGTCGAAGTGGATGTGACCTGCTATAGCGCCCAGCGCAGCCAGTAACTGATAGCGCCTTCCTGCAGGGAGGCGGGCGCCCGCATCGCTGGCGCCAGATAACAATACCGTGATGCATCGCGTAACAGCGGCGCACGCCCCCGGCGTGCGCCCGGGGGAGCCTGCGCCGTTTTTCAGGTGTCCCGTCCAATTTACTCCGTAATAACCGGCGTTGGTTATTCACGCAAACATCTGGACGTGTGCAATGAATAATATGTCATTCCTGATTTGGTTTTCAGTCTACGCCAGCGCGATGGTAGCGCTGGGCTGGTATGTCTCGCGCCATCAGAAAAACGGCGATGATTTTCTACTGGGGGGGCGTTCGTTACCGATGATCCTGACGCTAGGTTCTACCGTCGGGACCATGGTAGGAACCGGCTCCAGCGTGGGGGCAGTGGGGTTTGGCTACACTAACGGCTGGGCCGGTATGCTTTACGGCCTCGGCGGCGCATGTGGCATCCTGCTGGTAGCCTGGCTATTTGCGCCGGTGCGGAAATACCGCTTTATGACCATGAGCGAAGAGCTGAGCTTTTACACCGGCGGCAGTAAATTCATCAGAAATATCGTCGCGCTGTTGATTTTTATCGCCTCCATTGGCTGGCTGGGCGCGCACATTCTCGGCGGCGGCCTGTACCTCGCCTGGGCCAGCGGGCTGGATATTAACACCGCGAAAATCATCATCGCACTGGCGTTTGTCGTGTACGTCGGTATCGGCGGTTACTCCGCAGTGGTATGGATCGATACCATACAGTCACTGGTGCTGTTCGCTGGTTTCATTTTGATGGCGGTACTGGCGGTGCATCACGTTGGCGGCTGGCAGTCGATTCAGCGCACGGTAGATCCGGCGGCGCAAAGCCTGTTCGCGATAGATAAACTGGGCGTACTGCCCGCGCTGTCGCTTGCCATGGTCATTGGCGTCGGCGTGCTGGCCACGCCGTCTTACCGCCAGCGCATCTATTCAGCGAAAACGGTGGGCTCTGTGCGCCAGTCGTTCACCATCACCGGACTGCTGTACCTGGGCTTCTCTTTCCTGCCAGCCATTATTGGCATGGCGGTATGGACCATGGATAAAAACCTGGAAAACAGCGGCTTCGCCTTTTTATACGCAACCCAGGTACTGCCGCCGGTGCTGGGCATGGCTGTTTTAATTGCCGGGATGTCGGCCAATATGTCCTCCGGCAGTTCAGATGCCATCGCCGCGGTCTCAATCATGCTGCGCGATCTATACACCCTGATTACCGGCCATATGCCTGCGCCGGAAAAAGCCATTCGCCTGTCGCGCCTGTTTCTGGTGTTGGTCATCGGGCTGGCTCTACTGTTTGCGCTGACCTCAAACGATATCATCGGCTATATCACCAAAATGATCTCCATGATTATGTCCGGGATGTTTATCTGCTCCATGCTGGGCCGCTTCTGGACGCGTTTTAACTGGCAGGGCGCGCTGGCGGCGCTGCTGGGTGGCGCTGGCGCATCGGTTGTAGTGCTGGTGGATAAAGAGTGGCTCGCCTTCTGGGGGAACCCGTGTATCCCGTCGGTGCTGACCAGCCTGGTGGCTGCCGTGGTCGTTACGCTGCTCACCCCGGCCAGCGCCCTGAGCCGTGAACAGGCGCTGGCGCTGATTACCCAGGAGCGGGAAAGCCGCCCTGAAACGCCGTTAGCGGGGAAACCCGAAACTCAGCGGGGATAAGCGATGACGGACATGAATTATATTGCGGTGGACTGGGGGTCCACCCACCTGCGCGCCTGGCACATTGAAAACGGCGTGCCAATTAATGTGCTGCATCTTCCCTTTGGCGTGACCCGGCTGGAGGATGCCACCCCGGAGCAAATTTTTGAACGCTACATCAACCCATGGCGAAGTGAGCGGTTACTACCTGTATATATGGCGGGCATGGTCGGCAGCGATGCAGGATGGAAAGCCGCGCCTTATCTGCGCTGCCCGCTAAAACTGAATACGCTGGCTGACAGCCTGACTGCGGTTTTACCGGGCGTCTGGATTGTGCCGGGCCTGCGTTTTCAAACCGATGATATGTGTAATGTCATGCGCGGTGAAGAGACGCTGCTGCTGGGCGTTCAGCATTTGAGCCACGCCAGTTGCGTGATATTACCTGGTACACACAGTAAGTGGGCGCTTACTGAAGGCGGTGAGGTGCGGCGTTTCGATACTGCGATGACCGGCGAGCTACACCACATGTTAATGCACTATTCGCTACTGGGGCGCGGACTTATGGCTCAGGAGGATAGCGAGGTTGCCTTCCTGTCAGGCCTGCATCGGGGCATGGCGCAGCCAGCGCTGGTGGAAACGTTATTTAGCGTCAGGGCTTCGCGGCTATTGGGCGAACTAGCGCCTGAGGCGGTGAGTGAGTACTTATCTGGCCTGCTGATCGGCGCGGAAACGGCGGTATTTACGCAGCGCTATCGCCCGGCGCGCGTGGCGCTAGTCGCCGATGGTCCGCTGAAACCACGCTACCGGCAGGCGCTGGCGGTAGCTGGCGTCGAGGCTGAGACCATTGCGCCGGAACTGGCCTTTTTAACCGGAATAAGGAGCATTCATGAACGACAGTAAAGACAGTAAACTAGTGGCAATCCTGCGCGGCATCACGCCGACGGAAGTATTAGCACACGTAGCGGTGCTGATTGACGCGGGTTTTCGCTATATCGAAGTGCCGCTGAACTCCCCGGACTGGCGGCGCAGTATCGCCGATGCGGTGAGCCACTTTGGCGAGCAGGCGACCATCGGTGCGGGGACGGTGCTAACGGTGGAGCAGGTGGATACGCTGGCGGCAATAGGCGCAGGGCTGATCGTCACGCCGAATGCCCATCCGGCAGTAATCCGCCGCGCGCGCGCCTGCGATATGCTCACCTGCGCCGGTTTTGCGACGCCGAGCGAGGCGTTTAGCGCGCTGGAGGCCGGTGCGCACTGGTTAAAACTCTTTCCTGCGGCAACCTTCGGCCCCGGCTACGTGCAGGCGATAAATGCCGTGCTGCCTGCAGGCACGCCGCTGCTCGCCGTTGGGGGCGTAACGCCCGAAAGCCTGGCTGACTGGCTGCGCGTCGGCTGTGCGGGCGCCGGGCTGGGCGGCGATTTGTATCGTGCAGGGCAGTCGCCTGCACACACGCGTGAACGGGCGCTGCGCTTTATGGCGGCGTGGCAGGCAGCCGGGCAGCGGATAGAAGCCGCTGAATGAGGTTAAAGCAGGTTTGCAAAGGGGGACAGGTACGCTAAGGGGCGGATATTCCCGAGTCAGGGCTGAGGCCGCGCCGTGCCTGCCTTACGCGCGCTAAAAGTGCGCAGGCAGCGTTGGCGCCCTGAAATACCGCCAGTTGAGCCAAACCTAAGGTTAATCTCCCAGCGGCTGACGATTGGCCCCGCCGCGGTGGCTATCCAGCGCCAGTTTAATGCGCCGCAGGCGAGATTTTGCTTCCGGCTTATGCGCCATCGCCAGTTCGGTGGACAGCACATCGATCATCGCCAGCATGGCATAGCGTGAGGTGCTGGGCTTAAAGATATAGTCGTTTTCACGCACAATCAGCGGCAGCACTAGGCTGGCCTGCGCGGCAAGCGGCGTTTCTTCCGGCGTAATAGCGATAACCCGCGCGCCGTACTGGCGGGCGATAGTCGCGCTTTCTACCAGTTCGGGCGTATAGCCGCCGAGCGACAGCGTCACGACCACATCACGCGCGGTCACCGCCGCGCACATCATGCGCACCAGCAGGCCATCATTCTGGCTCACTATCGGCAGCCCGAGCCGAAACAGCCGAAACTGCAGCTCCTGCGCGCCGATGGTCGAGCCGCCGCCCATACCCACTGCCAGCACCTGTCGGGCGTCACCTATCCAGTCCACCGCTGTTTGCAGCGCCTTAGGGTCCAGCGCCCGGCGATTAGTTTCCAGTACGCCAATAATCGAGGCATAAATGCCCTGAATCCCTTCAAGATCGGGGACATCCAGTAAAAAACGCTGGCCGACCGCCAGTGACTGGGCCAGTTTGAGCTTCAGCTCGCGCACGTCTTTACAGCCCAGCGCGCGCGCAAAGCGCGTCACCGAGGCCTGGCTACTGTCGGTCAGCCGCGCCAGTTCAGCGATCGGCAGTTCCGCCGCCGTGGCCACATCGTCGAGGATAAATTGCGCAATGCGCTTTTCAGTCGAGGTTAAACTGACAAAGCGGTCGGTAATGCATGAGATTATGTCGATAGAATACGCCATGGCCGGTATCAGCAGTGTGAAAATGATTGGTACTTTGTACCACGGCGCTGCTTGCAGAACAAACAACGGCGGGCCGGCGAAAGTGCCACCGGGCGATGATTTTATCGCCAGTCGGCATAAACTCCGCGCTTAATGGTTGCGCTGCCCGCCGAAGCCGTTATAATTCCACCGTTTTCCGTATCCCTTCAGTGCCGAAGTGGCGAAATCGGTAGACGCAGTTGATTCAAAATCAACCGTAGAAATACGTGCCGGTTCGAGTCCGGCCTTCGGCACCATTAACACTTCTTTTGACGTTTCCTGAAGTCTACAAATCCAGAAAATACCCTTAAAAACAAGCAAGTTACAGTATTTCATGGTCTTCATTGGTCTCTTGTGGTCTACCCTCTTTTGGGGGCATAATCGGGGGCATGTCAATTCGATCAGGATTTGTGCCCCCAAAATGAAACTCAATGCTCGCCAGATAGAGACCGCAAAGCCGAAAGAGAAAGCCTATAAAATGGCTGATGGAGGCGGCTTGTATCTTGAAGTCTCCCCTAAAGGTTCCAAATACTGGCGCATGAAATATCGCCGCCCATCTGACAAAAAGGAAGATCGGCTCGCTTTTGGTGTATACCCGACGATCACTTTGGCTGAGGCTCGGGGTAAGCGCGATGCAGCAAAGAAATTGTTGTCTCAGGGCATTGACCCCAAAGCTGAGCAAAAGGGGGCACAAGCTGAAATTGAGGGGGCATATTTATTTGAAACTATCGCAAGGCAATGGCACGCAAGTAACCTAACTTGGAGCGAAGATCATAGCCGTCGCGTTCTGCTGACGCTTGAACAGTATATTTTTCCCTCGATAGGTCAAATTGATGCCAGAACGTTGAGAACCAGCCAGCTTCTTAATCCGATCAAAGCTGTCGATACGGCAGGTAAACATGATGTTGCGCAGCGACTGATGCAGCGCGTAACCGCAATTATGCGTTTCGGTGTGCAGAATGACCTTCTTGAATCAAATCCTGCCAGTGATATGGCTGGAGCGCTTTTAAGCGTTAAGGCGACCCATCACCCAGCGCTACCCCCAAAAAGAATCCCTGAGTTCCTTGAAAGACTATCACGCTATAAAGGGCGACTAATGACACGGCTTGCCGTTGAATTAACGCTACTGACATTTATTCGTTCAAGTGAGATGCGTTTTGCTCGCTGGAGTGAGGTTAACTTTGAACGAAGCGAGTGGACGATACCCGGAATTCGTACGCCTATTCCTGGCGTAAAACACTCTGAGCGTGGGATGAAGATGAAAACTGAACATATTGTTCCGCTTAGCAAACAGGCTTTTGATATTTTTAAACGTTTACATGCATTGAGCGGTAAAGGCGAGGTTATATTTCCCAGCGATCATGATCCCAAAAAAGTAATGAGTGAAAATACAGTAAAAAGCGCATTACGTGTAATGGGATATGATACGAAAACAGAAGTATGCGGGCATGGTTTTAGAACTATGGCGCGTGGTGCACTAAGTGAGTCGAAACTATGGAATGATGATGCCATTGAAAGACAGCTAAGCCACGTTGAACGAAAAAAAGTGAAAGGTTCATATATGCATACTTCTGAATATCTTGAAGAAAGAAGATTAATGCTGCAATGGTGGGCTGATTACATTGATGCTAATAAGAATGGAGCTATCACACCTTATGATTTTGCGAGCGTTCACGGAAAATAGTTTTAATAATACCTTAAGTTTAAAATGTTGAATAGTTATGGGGGTGATGATGGATAACGTGAATACAGACGATAAATATTTTTATTTTAAACGATTAACTTACCTTATGCCGCATGAAGTTGCATTGGTAATGTACGGATTTGACTATGATGTTAGCGAGAAGGATTTATCTTCTGAGCAGTTAAAAGATGTCCACAAGTTAAGGTCTGCTATAACAAGAAATATACAGCTATTTGACGAGTATAAAAACGCTAGTGCAAAAAAAAGAATAGAAGCCAATTTAGTATTAACTGCGGCATACATTTTCCAAAGAGAGGGTGTTGTGCCATTAGAGGTTAAGGAAAGAATAAATATCGCTGTGCAACAGGTAGTAAAAGATAAAGATTGGGCTAATGTGTTAATTACATTAGGTGGAAATGAGTTGTATGAGGTTGGGAAAAGGCTTCGAAATAATGGCAGAGGACAATACCGTAAAGAGGATGAGGACAATAACAATTGGAAGTTGATTGCATTGTTAATAGAGCTATTGAGTAAATATGGAAAAGCAAGTTATGCGGATTTAAGCGTAATCTACAATGACATTCTCTCATTATGCCAAGAACGTAACATATCCCTAGAGGGAATAAAACAAGCAACTTTTTATAAGAAAGTAAAAATTGCGAGAGATATTATCAAGTATGGCAAATAAATTATTTATTAGATTAATTGTTCTGTTCAATGCTTCTGCTTAAGTATAAGGAGCTATAAAGGGTGATAACGGGTGGTAAGGGGCTAATAGAACTTTATAAGCCTCTATAAATCCCTACAAGCCTCTCAGGTGGGGTGAGTTAAGAGGTTTGTTTTTAAGATGTTGTTCCATAACTATTTGATTTTTAAAATATAAAATATTTGTTTAGTACTCTATTTTCATTGCTTTATCTGGAAATTCAATTCCATTGCGTTTCAATAGAATTAAATATCATTCAATAGAATGATGCATCATTTCAATAGATTCCATTATCGCTAGAATCCGTTATTCCCTGCGTTTACAGTCATTGTGTACTTGAGAAGAACACGAGGAATCAGCATGGAATATACGAACAATCAAGATATTTATCAGACCCTTATATCCGCAAAAGAAGTTTTACGTCGTGTGCAACGTAGCAAAGCCTGGCTATATAAGCAGCTTTCTAAGAATACTTTCCCACGCCCGGTTAAAATAGGAACCCGCGCAATTTCATTTATTGAAAGCGAAGTCGATCACTGGATTAAAGAGCAAATATCTGCATCACGTGGTGGCAGGTATGAGCAGCGCTAATGAAAAAGCCCGCCAGCAAGAACTGACGGGCTTGGGAAGTATCTCCCCAGATGGTTTTCACTTGAGCCGGAAAACCTTACATGAAGTGCAACTAAACCGAGATCATTATGACATACGCTAAAAATAATAGGAAATACCGTTTGACAACTGCGCCCTATGGATCGCAGAATCCAGACGTTGCCCCTCAATGGGCAACCGGGCGTGAGAACCCGAGTATGTTATCGGCGACGACAGACGCGCCATGCGTCTTTTTTTACGTCGCAATCAACGCCACAGAGCGCCATTTTATGGCGTGGTGTTACGTATCAGGTACAGGTTTGAATCGCTCTTTCCTGCCCCATTCGTTACACTATGCCGCCTTGTCAATGGTAGCTCAGGCGGGGCAGCTTTCGGGCTGGCCGGTTTCCGATAACGCCGGTATTCTCACCCCCGTCTGGGCTATCGCCATCGAGCGTGAGAACTCCGGCGATAGCGTCATTAACGCTGTTATCGGAGGTTGCCTTATGGCTACTACCCCAATTCACTCACATCCTCAGTTTGTCTGGTTTTTTCTCGCTGTACGCCGTTCTGACGTGTCGGCTAAACCCCACCGCGAGGAAGTCACCGCCCCTGATTTCATGAGCGCACGACGCACTATAGCGCGTGATTTTGTTGCCTCCTTTGCTGGCCGTCTGCCGGTTCGTGAGGTGGCTCATGTTTAAACTGCTTATCACCCTGATTAATCACGAAGCTGGCGACCGGCGCGAACTGGTTCACAATGGCCGCTATAAAACCCGCGAAGCTGCATGGAATGACGCGCAGAAAATGGCGTATATCCATAAGAATGCCACCGGCACCGTAACACATGAATGTATTGTGAAAATTGCGGAGGCCGGAAATGTATAAACTGTTCATTACCTGCCGTAACGTTATTACGGGCGAAACAAAAAATTATCAGAGCACGCAGGAATATAAATCATCCGGTAAGGCGATGAAAGCGGCCCGCAAGATGATTGACGGCATTACCTGTAGTGAAAAATATCCTGATAATAATGAATACACCGTAACGGTGGGGAAGGTGAAACATGGCTGATATCTTCCGTGGTAAAGTAACCCGTAATAAAACGTTTGTGATTTCCGGTTATGCGGTGACGCGTAAAGGTTATACGCGCAGCGTGTTACCAACGGTGCAAAACTGATCCACCCCAGCGGTTGAAAACTGA
>CALYPF010000106.1 GCA_945271245.1 uncultured Enterobacteriaceae bacterium
TGGATCAGTTTTCAACCGCTGGGGTGGATCAGTTTTGCACCGTTGGTAACACCTGAGACATAACCTGCCATCTGGCAGGGCCGATACCCGCCAGATCTAATACCTCCCTGTGACTAAGACGATTTAATCGCCCTTGAAACTGAGCGTGGCAGGGAGCAGTGAGCCAAAGGCAACCCATGAGCTGCCCACGGGACGGCGCATTAGGTAGCTCCCGATGCACCGCTCTCCACACTACGCGTTCCAGCCGCGGTATACCCTGGCCCGCCAGCGCAACGCTTACTAAATCCCCCGGTGCAACATCATGTTCCCGCAAACGCTCAGGGGAGCCGACGTTCACGCGCATCACACGCTTATCGTCAATCATCACCGGTTCCAGCACTAATATTGCAGTCACTTTCCCGGTTCGCCCGGTCCGAAACACCACCTGACGCACCTGCGTCACTTTCTCTGCAGCAGAATATTTCCACGCTGCCAGCCAGTCGCCCGTCCCGGGACGCCAGAGATGTCCTGCAGGCTCGTGCTCCTGGCGTATCACAATGCCGTCTGTCACAAACGGCAACGCAGAGGTAAACCAGTGTTCGCGCAGCGATGCAACTTCACGAATATCCCGAACGGGGACGCTCCATTGATGTACATATTCAAACCCCGCCAGCTGCAATGCGCTCAGGCGTGCCTTCATCGTTCCGGGGCCATTAGGCCACGCCCAAATAAATACACCGATATCTTTATTAGGTGCACCGGAGTCCATTTTACGACGCATTAATGTTCCAGCCACTAGTGCGCGTGCATTCACGCCACCATCCTTACGTTGAATGTGTCCCTCACGCCTTAAAAACAATTCTCCCTGTAGTACGCTGTTCTTTAGCTCACCGGACACACGCTGTGGGATAGAAGCCAGCCGCCGGATATTTTCAGTCCAGTCTTCACCGTACAATCCATCGCCACGGCTTATCGCACGTGCCAGTTCACCGTTGTGATAAACGAGTGTTACCGCCACGCCGTCTACTTTTGGTTGCGCCCATAATCTCTGCTTACCCGTTATCCATGCCGAGACCGCCTGTTCATCGTGTAGTTTATTCACACCGGTATGCGCAACCGGATGAGCGATTTTTCCGCACCCGGGAAAGTACTTATTTTCTTCAGAAACGCCAGGTTTAAAACAGCGCCGCCAGTGCGCTAACCGAGCCTGTACACTATCGTAGAGCGAATCGTCTATCAGGCTTTCCCCTTGCTGAAAATATGCTTTATCCCAGCGTGCTATTTGAGCGGCCAAACGATCGATTTCCTGCGCTGCCGCTGCCGGTGACCAGGCAGGACACATTCCTGATGCGCCAGCGCAGAAGGTCCCTATCCATAAACACAGCGCACCTACGACAACTCTCATTATGTCCTCACTCATCATCCCGTACTCTCGCATCGAGAAGACTACCTAACGCTATCTTACCGAAACAGTATCGCCTTTCAGTTTTCCGCTCCTGATTCCAGGCTTATTGATGATATTGCATGCATAATGTAAAAAAATGCGCGCAAGATAGAACGAAGCCGTCACGTTATCGCTATCGGGTTTAAAAGCTTTGCCTTATAAAGTTCGAGTGTTTAAGGTAACAAACGCGACGCACGGCCAGTGCTCTGTGTATAATCAGGGCTATTAATGTTCTCGTTAATTCATGCGAAATATATTATTCATGGCATACGGCACGCTTTATATCGTTTCAGCCCCCAGCGGCGCGGGGAAATCCAGCCTGATTCAGGCTTTACTAAAAACTCAGCCTCTGTATGACACTCAGGTTTCTGTTTCACATACCACGCGCCAGCCGCGGCCAGGCGAGTCACACGGCGAACACTATTACTTTGTCGATCGCGATGAGTTTGAGGCAATGATTGCCCGGGATGCTTTCCTTGAACACGCCGAGGTTTTCGGCAACTTTTATGGAACCTCGCGCGAAACTATCGAACAGGTGCTGGCCACCGGAGTCGATATTTTTCTGGATATTGACTGGCAGGGCGCTCAGCAAATTCGGCAAAAAATGCCCCATTCGCGCAGTATTTTTATTTTGCCGCCGTCTAAAGATGAGCTAAATCGCCGCCTGCGTGGTCGCGGGCAAGACAGTGAAGAAGTTATCGCACGTCGTATGGCGCAGGCCGTGACAGAAATGAGTCATTATGCGGAATATGATTATCTCATCGTCAATGACGACTTTGATACGGCATTGGGGGATTTAAAAACTATCATTCGCGCCGAGCGTCTGCGCATGGAGCGTCAAAAACAGCGTCATGACGCTTTAATCAGCAAATTAATGGCGGACTAAGGCAATATTCGGGTATTATTCCCAGTCATTTCTTCATCTGTGGAGCACTTTTATTATGGCACGCGTAACTGTTCAGGACGCTGTAGAAAAAATTGGTAATCGTTTTGACCTGGTACTGGTCGCCGCACGTCGCGCTCGTCAGATGCAGGTGGGCGGTAAAGATCCGCTGGTACCGGAAGAAAACGATAAATCCACCGTTATTGCGCTCCGAGAAATCGAAGATGGGTTAATTAACAACCAGATTCTCGATGTGCGCGAACGTCAGGAACAGCAAGAGCAGGAAGCCGCTGAATTACAGGCCGTTACCGCAATTGCTGAAGGTCGTCGTTAATTACAGTTTGCGGGTAGCCCTTGTATCTGTTTGAAAGCCTGAATCAGCTGATTCAATCCTATTTGCCTGCGGACCAAATAAAACGGCTTCAGCAGGCTTATTTAGTCGCACGTGACGCTCACGAGGGCCAAGCACGTTCAAGCGGTGAACCCTATATTACACACCCGGTAGCGGTGGCCTGTATTCTGGCCGAGATGAAGCTCGACTATGAAACGCTGATGGCCGCGCTACTGCACGATGTTATCGAAGATACTCCGGCCACCTATCAGGATATGGAACAACTGTTTGGCAAAAGCGTCGCCGAACTGGTTGAAGGCGTATCCAAGCTGGATAAATTGAAGTTTCGCGATAAGAAAGAGGCGCAGGCCGAAAACTTTCGCAAAATGATTATGGCGATGGTGCAGGACATTCGTGTCATCCTGATTAAGCTCGCCGATCGTACACATAACATGCGTACCTTGGGCGCTCTGCGCCCGGACAAACGTCGCCGTATTGCCAAAGAAACGCTGGAAATCTACAGTCCTTTGGCCCATCGTCTGGGTATCCATAATTTAAAAACCGAGCTTGAAGAACTGGGTTTTGAAGCGCTTTATCCAAACCGCTACCGCGTTATTAGAAAAGTAGTCAAAGCCGCGCGCGGTAACCGGAAAGAGATGATTCAAAAAATCCTCTCGGAAATCGACGGGCGTCTTCAGGAGGCCGGGATTTCCTGCCGGGTCAGCGGTCGCGAAAAGCATCTCTACTCCATTTATTGCAAGATGGTGCTGAAAGAGCAGCGCTTCCATTCCATTATGGATATTTATGCATTTCGCGTGGTCGTGAAAGACGTCGATACTTGCTACCGCGTACTCGGCCAAATGCACAACCTGTATAAACCCCGCCCCGGGCGCGTGAAAGACTATATTGCCATTCCCAAAGCGAACGGTTATCAGTCGCTGCATACTTCGATGATCGGCCCGCACGGGGTTCCGGTTGAAGTTCAGATCCGAACCGAAGATATGGATCAGATGGCAGAAATGGGTGTTGCTGCCCACTGGGCCTATAAAGAGCACGGGGAAAGCAGCACCACGGCGCAAATCCGCGCTCAGCGCTGGATGCAAAGCCTGCTTGAATTACAGCAAAGTGCGGGCAGTTCCTTTGAATTTATCGAGAGCGTAAAATCCGATCTATTTCCGGATGAGATTTATGTTTTCACCCCTGAAGGGCGTATTGTTGAATTACCTGCTGGCGCCACGCCGGTTGATTTTGCCTACGCGGTACATACCGATATCGGCCATGCCTGCGTCGGGGCCCGGGTGGACAGACAGCCTTATCCGCTTTCTCAGCCGCTTTCCAGCGGCCAAACCATTGAAATTATTACTGCACCTGGCGCACGCCCGAATGCGGCATGGCTTAATTTCGTGGTCAGTTCAAAAGCACGCGCGCGCATCCGCCAGATGTTGAAAAACCTAAAGCGCGATGACTCCATCAGCCTGGGCCGGCGCCTGCTCAATCATGCATTAGGCGGCAGTCGTAAACTGGCTGAAATCCCTCAAGAGAATATTCTGCGCGAACTTGAGCGTATGAAACTGGCAACTCTCGACGACCTGCTGGCCGAAATCGGGCTTGGCAATGCGATGAGCGTCGTGGTTGCGCGTAATCTTTTCCAAAGCGCGTCGGGCGCACCGGAGAGTAATTCCGGTAACGGCCATCATTTGCCGATAAAAGGCGCCGATGGCGTATTGATTACTTTTGCGAAGTGTTGCCGTCCGATACCCGGCGATCCTATCATCGCGCACGTTAGCCCGGGGAAAGGGTTGGTTATCCACCATGAGTCTTGCCGTAATATTCGGGGTTACCAAAAAGAACCCGAGAAGTTTATGGGCGTCGAATGGGATAAAGGTATTGAGCAAGAATTTATTACTGAAATTAAGGTGGATATGTTTAACCACCAGGGCGCTCTGGCCAACCTGACCGCGTCTATCAATACCGCTGGCTCCAATATTCAAAGCCTGAACACAGAAGAAAAAGATGGCCGGGTTTACACTACTTTTATTCGCCTGACGGCGAGAGACAGAGTACATCTGGCTAACATCATGCGCAAAATCCGCGTAATGCCGGACGTTATTAAAGTTAATCGCAACCGAAATTAACCCATGAACCCGAGACGCTACGCACGTATTCGCGAAATGCTCGCCCTGCGCCAGCCAGATTTAACGGTGTGCATGGAGCAGGTGCATAAGCCGCATAATGTCTCGGCAATTATTCGCACGGCGGATGCCGTGGGCGTCCATCAAGTTCACGCGGTATGGCCAGGCAGCCGGATGCGAACCATGTATTCTTCCGCTGCAGGCAGTAACAGTTGGGTGCAGGTGAAAACCCATCCGAACATTACGCAGGCCGTAACCCAACTCAAAGCGCAAGGCATGCAAATCCTCGCTACGCATCTTTCTGATAGCGCCGTCGATTTCCGCGAGATTGATTATACACGCCCGACCTGCATCTTAATGGGTCAAGAGAAAACCGGGATAACGCCTGAAGCGCTGGAGCTGGCCGATCGGGATATCATTATTCCTATGATAGGGATGGTGCAATCTCTAAACGTTTCCGTCGCCTCCGCGCTGATCCTCTATGAAGCTCAGCGGCAGCGCCAAAATGCCGGAATGTATTGTAGGGAAAATAGTTCGCTGCCGTTGGAAGAACAGCAGCGTCTGTTATTCGAGGGGGGCTACCCGGTGCTGGCCAAAGTGGCAAAACGCAAGGGTTTGCCATATCCCCACGTTAACGATATCGGAGACGTTGAGGCTTCTCCGGAATGGTGGACCGCAATGCAAGCGGCAGGTTAACGCATGAAAGGCCAGCTTCTTGACGCCATCCCACTCCAGTCGCTAACCGGCGTCGGTGCCAGTCAAAGTGGAAAACTGGCAAAAATCGGCTTGCACACCGTTCAGGACCTACTGTTACACCTTCCCCTACGCTACGAAGATCGCACCCGTTTATACGCAATAGCCGAGCTCCTGCCGGGCGTACATGCTACCGTGGAAGGCGAAGTCCTGAATAGTAACATCCTCTTCGGACGCCGCCGTATGCTGGTCTGTCAGATAAGCGATGGCAGCGGCATCCTGACCATGCGCTTCTTCAATTTTAACGCTGCGATGAAAAACAGCCTGTTCCCGGGTCGCCGCGTTCAGGCCTGGGGAGAAGCCAGGCGCGGTCAACACGGGCCAGAGATGGCACATCCGGAATACCGTTTGCAGGGTGAAAGTGCGTCTCCGGAGCTTCAGGAGACGCTAACGCCGGTTTATCCAACGACGGAAGGCGTGCGTCAGGCAACGCTTCGGAAGCTTACCGATCGGGCACTGGAGCTACTGGAAAGCTGTGCTATCGCTGAACTACTCCCCGCCGAACTGGCACAAGGGATGATGAGCCTGCCGGAAGCCCTGCGCACACTTCACCGGCCACCACCAACGCTGCAATTGGCGGATTTGGAGAGCGGGCAGCATCCGGCACAGCGCCGCTTAATTATGGAAGAGTTGTTAGCGCATAACTTGAGTATGCTGGCTTTGCGCGCTGGCGCTCGCCGTTATCACGCGCAGTCATTGCTCGCAAAAGACGAACTTAAAGCGCAACTTCTGAAAAATTTACCTTTCGAGCCTACCGCCGCCCAGCGGCGCGTCGTCGCAGAGATTGAACGCGATATGGGGCATAACGCGCCAATGATGCGGCTGGTTCAAGGCGATGTCGGTTCAGGGAAAACATTGGTTGCTGCGCTCGCTGCGCTGCGCGCAATCGCTAACGGCCAACAGGTTGCGCTAATGGCCCCAACCGAACTGCTGGCCGAACAACACGCAAATAATTTTCGCGACTGGTTTACTCCACTCGGTATTAACGTTGGCTGGCTGGCGGGTAAGCAAAAAGGGAAGGCGCGTCAGGCACAGCAGGAAGCTATCGCCAGCGGGCAAATCTCTATGATAGTCGGCACGCACGCTATTTTTCAGGAACAAGTCCAGTTTCACGCGTTAGCGCTGGTCATTATCGATGAACAGCATCGCTTCGGAGTACATCAGCGCCTCGCGCTATGGGAAAAAGGCGAACGGCAGGGTTTTCATCCTCATCAATTAATTATGACCGCTACGCCAATACCACGTACGCTGGCAATGACTGCCTATGCCGATCTTGATACTTCAATAATTGACGAGCTTCCCCCGGGCAGAACGCCTGTCACTACCGTTGCAATTGCGGATACTCGCCGCGCTGAGATTATTGCGCGCGTGCAACACGCCTGTCTTAGCGAAGGCCGGCAGTCTTACTGGGTATGTACGCTGATTGAAGAGTCTGATTTGCTCGAAGCGCAGGCCGCTGAAGCTACCTGGCAAGAATTGAAAATCGCGCTGCCGGAGCTTAATGTCGGTCTCGTACACGGTCGAATGAAACCTGCCGAAAAACAGTCGGTTATGCAGGCATTTAAACTTGGCGAGCTGCATTTATTAGTCGCCACTACCGTTATAGAGGTCGGCGTGGATGTTCCCAATGCCAGCCTGATGATTATCGAAAACCCAGAACGTCTTGGCCTGGCTCAGTTGCATCAGTTACGCGGGCGCGTTGGCCGTGGCTCCATCGCCTCTCACTGCGTCCTGCTCTATAAATCTCCGCTCTCCAGAACCGCGCAAAAACGCCTTCAGGTACTGCGCGATAGCAACGACGGCTTTGTTATCGCGCAAAAAGATCTCGAAATTCGCGGCCCTGGCGAACTGCTGGGCGTCCGCCAAACCGGCAACGCCGAATTTAAGGTCGCGGATTTACTGCGCGACGGGGCGCTGATTCCTGAAGTACAGCGCATCGCGCGCCACATTCATGAACGCTATCCGCAGCAGGCTCAGGCGCTGATTGAGCGCTGGATGCCTGAAACCGAGCGCTATTCGAATGCCTGATGCGCTCCCTATACCGCATTAGTTATCGCGGTTGGTATTTCTTTTCATATGATACATATATATATCCGCTTGCTGGAGGCTTTGTTCAATATTCCCTTTTAAAGTAGTAATGCCGTAAGAGAGCGAGACATCTAAACGCTCACTATCAAAAATAAATTCTGTATTTTCTACTTCATGAGAAATCCTGGTGACGACTTTTTCGGCCACAGAAATATCATTCGTATTAAAAATGATAAGAAACTCGTCACCGCCGGTTCTTATAATATAATCGTTATTAACCCTGACCGAACTTTTCATAATAGAGGCGATTTTTTTAAGCACATAGTCTCCAACGCTATGCCCATAATTATCATTTATAATTTTAAATTTATTACAATCAAATACTGCAATAACAACGCGATCTTCAACTAAGTTCAAATGATCAAGAATCCTTCGATTATAAACACCAGTCAGTGGATCAGTGATAATATCACGTACATTGCTATTAATATATTTCCTAATATAGGTATAAGCCATCCCCATAAAGAAAACCACAATTAACATAGGTATAATAAAATAGACGCTTTTTACTACAGTCCCAAAATAAATTCCTGATATTATTGTATGGTTTTCTGATAGTTTAACAATGTATTGTTTAAATAAATGCTTACAATCCCCGTAAATACATATTGACTTACCCTTACTATCTGTCAACTGCATACTGAAGTCATTCTCCAGGCGCTTGTCGATAAATGGGGTAAGTAAATTTTTCAATTCTGACTGGTTATGGTCATACATCAGCATCGCAATAGGCATATTATTATTAGTAAGAGAATAAACGAAACTCGTGATGCTATACGCATCTTCATTCGACAGGACGTCATGATAAATATTGGTCGAAGTCATACCTTTATAACGTAGTTCCTTCTCGATCTTTCGTTTATAATAATCCGGTGGAGAGGTAAAGTAACGACCTGCGTGAGTTAACATGGCAAGATTATCAATGCTATAATCCTTGAGTGATATCTTTGCAAGGGTATAAATGAAGCCCCTTTCAACTGATAACAAATAACGATTATTTTTTTCAGAGTAACCGGCTATTTGATTAACCTCAGACATCACTTCATCTGTCGATTTTATAAGAATAATAATGCTATCACTTATAGGTGTATCAGATTGCAGAGTCCCCATATATGATGCAGTCATATGATCTTTACGTAAATTGAAACCATATATATCTTTAACATGATCATAGTTTCTATTTATTTTCACCTTATCTATTTTATTATTGTTTTCAAAATACCTAACTGTAATAGCATCGGCTATCCTTTCATTATCCATAAAAGTTTGTAGCAGTAGATTATCAAACCTCATGCTCATGTTTTTTATAATATCTATATTCTTTGCTAGCGAAAAATAAAAAGCCATTAATAAAAAAAACACAAATATCAAAGAGGTTATTGTATTAAGGATGATATTTTTAGACTTAATCTTCATGCACGATATCCTGGCATCGCTTCATTTTCTGAATAGTATAGTAAAAATTAGCACCATTGTATTTCAGGGCAGCGCCGTACATTACCGCTTATATATTGCGATTTATCTGCTACCGCGACTTTTCCAGGCAGCCATGAAAGGCCTCCGTACTAATACATTTGCATATTAAATGGCACGGAAATGAAAACTATCATATACTTAAGTGTAAGTGCTCCCACCAAGATTGGCAAATCTATTATCTTGCTCTGCATTGCATCGATTTTTCACTCAATAATACCATTTTAAATATGATCGGTAATAATCCAGCCCGGATCGAGCAGAACTTGCCCTTTTAGCAAAGCGCCGGATTGGGAATAGCGGCAATAGTTATCAATCGCGCCCAGATTACTGCCAACACAAAAGCAAACGTTTGCTTTTACATAGGTATCTTAGATAAAATGCCCTTTTTCCACTACGAGATTTCTCAGTAATGTCCGCGAATGTCGCCAGGCCCGATGCTAAAATTCCGTCATCATCAAGCGAACTGATTTATCGACTGGAAGACCGACCACCGCTACCGCAAACATTATTCGCTGCATTACAGCATCTGCTGGCGATGTTTGTTGCTGTAATCACTCCTGCACTATTGATTTGTCAGTCGCTGGGACTACCTGCCGCAGACACCCAGCATATTCTTAGCATGTCCCTGTTCGCCTCCGGTGTGGCATCAATCATCCAAATTAAAGCCTGGGGACCCGTTGGTTCGGGGTTGCTTTCAATCCAGGGCACCAGTTTTAATTTTGTCTCGCCGCTGATTATGGGCGGAATGGCGTTGAAAAATGGCGGCGCGGACACTCCCACGATGATGGCTGCGCTATTTGGCACGCTAATGCTGGCAAGCTGCACGGAAATGATTATCTCGCGAGTATTGCACTTGGCCCGCCGCATTATTACTCCGCTGGTATCCGGCGTGGTGGTCATGATTATCGGGCTTTCGCTCATTCAAACCGGGCTGGTTTCCATCGGCGGGGGCTATGCCGCTATAAACGATCATACGTTTGGCGCGCCTAAAAATCTGTTACTCGCGGGCGTGGTGCTTCTGAGCATTATTTTATTGAATCGCCAGCGTAATC
This sequence comes from uncultured Enterobacteriaceae bacterium, assembly GCA_945271245.1. Classification (GTDB taxonomy): domain Bacteria; phylum Pseudomonadota; class Gammaproteobacteria; order Enterobacterales; family Enterobacteriaceae; genus Apirhabdus; species Apirhabdus apintestini. Next base: position 10,139 of record CALYPF010000106.1, read on the forward strand.
CTTATTTGCGGATTGCATCGCTGGTTATCGCTATGGGGCTGGGTTATTTACTGGCGTGGGTGCTGGATATGCTGCCCACCACACCCACCCACAATGCCGCGTCACCTCTGATAGCGATACCTACACCGCTTTATTATGGCCTTGGCATCGACTGGAATCTGTTACTGCCGCTAATGCTGGTCTTCATGATTACATCGCTGGAAACGATTGGCGATATCACCGCAACGTCCGACGTTTCCGAACAGCCCGTTGCCGGCCCCATATATATGCAGCGCCTGAAAGGCGGCGTGCTGGCAAATGGATTTAACTCTTTTGTCTCCGCCATCTTCAATACGTTTCCCAATTCCTGCTTTGGACAAAACAACGGCGTTATCCAACTGACCGGCGTAGCCAGCCGTCACGTGGGGTTTGTTGTCGCACTAATGTTGATGCTGCTGGGGTTATTTCCTGCCGTAGGCGGATTTGTTCAGCATATTCCGGAACCCGTTCTGGGCGGCGCTACGCTCGTGATGTTTGGCACTATTGCCGCCTCTGGCGTGCGCATTGTATCGCGCGAACCGCTAAACCGGCGCGGCATTATGATCTTAGCGCTGTCGCTTGCTGTAGGGCTTGGCGTTTCACAGCAGCCGCAAATCCTGCAGTTTGCCCCGGAGTGGCTACGGAATCTATTTTCTTCCGGCATCGCCGCCGGGGGAATTACCGCCATTATTTTAAATCTTATCTTCCCAATAGAAACTGAGGAAAAATAATAGCAATTAAACCCGTTGACAGGGAGCTGCAATGGGGATTTTAGAAACGCCGCCTTGAGTTCACACAAATAATTAGGCATAACATCCCCTCAACCAGGATAAGGGATAGCAATGATGAAACGGCTTGCAGCTTGGGGTCTGACGATAATTATTATCGTAATTCTGGCCATCACTATCATCTATACATTGCTGCAAACACGCTGGGGCGCCGTTTCTCTAAGCCGCTGGGTTAATAACACCACGCCTTATCACATTACTATTGATAAAATTGAACATCGCTGGTCTTCCCCCGGTAACCTGACTTTACGTAACGTTAGCCTCGGCGCGAAAGGCAAGCCGACGATACTTACCACTCAACGCGTTGATATTGAATTAGGGTTAAGCCAATTATTCTCGCCCTTCCATACCACTATGTTAACCCTGAGCAATGGCACGCTCACCGTTGCCGCAGCGACACCTTCGTTTCCTGTACGGGCGGATGTGTTAAAACTGAAAAACGTCGATATTCACCGGGCAGACGATTCATGGCCAATCGAAGCTATTCAGATTAGCGGCGATATCCGCCACTGGCACCCAAATGCCAGACAGCTTCCCGGCTCTTCAGCGCAATTTCAATTACGCGCGCAAAGCGTCACGTTGAAAGGGGTTACGAGCAAAGAGGTGCAATTACAGGGCGAAACGCATGATGGAATACTGACTATCTCCAGCCTGCACGCTCAGGTGGCGCGCGGAGCGCTTAACCTTAGCGCACAGCGCTATCAGGATGGTAGCTGGCAAATTCAACAGTTCGCTTTGCAGGGGTTACGCGCACAAAGTAACGCCCCTTTGAACTCTCTATTACAGTCTCTTTCCACCCTCCCCAACCTCACCCTGCAGCGGCTAATCATTGAAGACGCTACGCTTGAGGGCAAAAATTGGGCGACAACCGGGCTTCATATCCGTGCGAATAATCTCATACATGACGAAAAAGGCTGGCATAGCACTAACGGCGCGCTCAATTTACACGCCGGTAATCTGTTATACGGCAGCCTGCAATTAAACGCTCCGCGGCTTTCCGCGCGGTTCTCATCAGATGGTGTGAAAATTCAGGAAAGCGCGGCGCAGTGGGAGCGTGGCGAAGTACGCGTGTCTGGCGAATGGCAGCGTGCGACGCGCGCCCTGGCGCTCGACACGCTGTCTATTAGCGATACAGAATATACGTTGCCATCGGCGTGGCGCGCACAATTAAGCACACCTCTCCCCGCCTGGTTGAATACGTTGAGCATAAAAAACCTCACGCTCAACCGTAATTTACTTATCGATATTACCCCGGATTTTCCTTTTCAGCTCACTGGCCTGAGTGGTGAAGGTCAGGGGATCGAGCTGGTTCGTAATGGGCGCTGGCGCTTCGATGCAGAGCATCTGCGGCTAAACGCGCTTGCCGCCACCTTCAATCGCACTGACTTAAATCATCCGATGCTGGAACTGCAAACCCGTGATGCTCTCATCACGGGCAATGCTCAGGCATCTTTACCCGATGCGGGAACATTAAAAGCAAGCGTGGAAGCCGCATCGATATCACCGCTGGCGTTTACGCTCAGGCTCCACGGCGAGCGCGCTCCGCTTAATATGCTTGATAACTGGGGATGGCGCAGCGCGTTTTCGGGGCAAGGCAACCTTGAGTTGAAGCTTCAGGGCAATCTCGCTCATCCGCCGTTACGTCATACGCTTAACGGTGAGCTGCGGGCGCAGCGGCAGGACGGTCATAGTGAAACACAGCGCCTGGTCAACGGTGAAATGGCTCCAGCCCCGGCGCTACATGCGCAATAGCACCCCGGGAGCGGGCTAAAGGTGAGCATTGCTGGCAGTTAGCGGAAAGCGATGCCTTGCAGGCATGCTTATTAACACCTATAGCTCTGCATCACGGTATTTGATTTTAAAGTGGCGGAAAAAGAAACTTCATGCCCGGCTGTGGCATGATCTTTACCGGGTTTAAGCAAAACAGCCTGCTATGAAAATACCTTTTGCCTAATCGCACATGCACTTATAAAAGACGGCGCTTTACTCTTCTTCGTTACCGCCTTCTTCCAGCGCGCCAAAAGGCTTTGCCGGTAATACCAGAAAAACGCCTTCAAACAGCGCGCCGGGCACCTCATCCCCATACAGGGCGACGTTAAGCTGTACCCGAGCCTTACGCCCGCGCGCCAGCCTATCTAAATCGCCGCTCAAAGAACCAAGGTCAGCAACAGCACCGGGGCGGCCGCTAATCGGTTTACTATAACGAATATGCGCATCGGCCAGGATAATCGTACCGCCCAAGTGGCGCTCTCTTAACATTAGCCAAATCAAGCCCCAACCAGTCAGCGTAGCAATTGAAAAGAGGCTACCGGCAAACAGCGTATTATTGGGGTTTTGATTGCCGCTTTCCGGCATCGTGGTAATAAATTTCTGGCCGGTATATTGAAGGATTCGCACACCCATTTTTTCGCTCAGCGGAATGTGCTGGTACCAGGCCTGCTGAAGCTGCCCGCACCAGTCGGCGCGATGCAATATATCATCCAGTGTTTGTATTGGCTTCACCATTAAAAAATGGCGTATTGGCGTGGTTTGCGGCGTGGCAATGGCGCTCTGGCTAACAAAACCGAGCTTGGTAAAAAAGGGAACCGCATCTTCGCGCGCGCTGCAGGTGACGCGCTTTACGCCCTCCTGGCGCGCAACCGATTCAAGCGTCATCGCGACTAACGTTCCCAGCCCCTTTTTCTGCACGGAAGGATGCACCGCAAGGAACCGAATTGAGGCTTCATTCTCAGCGTTAACATACAGGCGTCCAATCGCCACAATATTCCCGTCTTCGTCTTCCACCATCTGATGATGCGCCATGGCATCCCAGGCGTCTCTTTCAGATCCATTAGGCTGACGCAGCGGTTTTCGCAGCATTTCCCAGCGGAACCGATAGTAACGCGCCAGTTCCGCCTCCGTTTGTGGTACGCGAAGGTGATACATTACTCGCCTCCTTCAACTTGCTTTGCGGAGCGTTAGACCTGTAGCCAGAACGTCACCGGACCATCATTGACCAGCGCAACCTGCATATCTGCGGCAAAACGGCCGCTTGCGGTCTCGACATTCTGACTGCGGCAATACGCAGTGAAATAGGTATATAGCGCCTGCGCCTGCTCGGGCGGCGCACCCCGGGAAAACCCCGGGCGCATGCCGCGGGCGGTGTCCGCCGCTAGCGTAAACTGTGAAACCACCAGCACGCTGCCGCCAGCCTGCCGCACGTTGAGGTTCATCTTTCCCTGCTCATCGCTAAAGATTCGATAACCCAGCGCTTTATCGCACAGCCTTCGAGCCAGCGCTTCGTCATCGTTCTTTTCAACGCCGAGGAAAACTAAAAGCCCATGTCCGATTTCCCCGATAATTTCATCACCCACCGTCACGCTGGCATGCGTGACGCGCTGGATTAACGCTATCATTTTAGCTCCCTGTATTATGATGACCGGGCCGCCCCCCGAGTAGATAGCTTACTTTCAGGCTTGCGCTACCGCGCTCAATAAATGAGAGGAAAAATAATCCGGAACGGTTTGGCTGTCCGTAACTAATATGCTGGTAATCCCACACTGTTCGGCGCCGCGAATATTCTCCAGGTTATCATCGAAAAACAGCGCATCAGAGGCGCTATATCCCTCTTCGCTCAGCACTTTTTGATAGATAGCTGGCTCGGGTTTACGCATGCCCATTTCTTGTGAAAGCCAGATTCTATCTGAGGTCTCGCGTATTTCCGGGTATTTTTCCAGCCAGAATGTAGTATGCAGATGATTGGTATTAGATAGAACCACAACGCGGTGCCCCTGTTCACGCAGGCGCTGCATAATCGCAAGCGTTTCCGGGCGCAATGCTACAAATACCGCCTGCCATCCGGCTGAAAACTGTTCAAAACTTAGCGGTATCGCCATCTCTTCACATAACTGTCGCGCAAAATCCTCATCGTTTATTTCACCACGCTCATGCCGCTGGAACGCCTCACCCATTGTAAAATTTTTCTTCAGTCGCGCCAGCGGGATCCGGCTAAAATCGCTCCACACGCCAAGTGTCCGTCCAAAATCGATATCAACAATGACATTCCCCAAATCAAAGATATAAAGCATCCTTTACTCCTTTGCGCCATGGACAATTAACTGTAGCGGGTATGGGCCGCTTTGACTATCTGCGGAGCAGAGCAACGCTGGAAGCTCATCCATTATTCCTTGTTGCACTTCCGTCTGATACCGCCAGACCATCATGCCACAAAGCATATCGGACTAAGTGAGGCAACAGTCTGTATTTATTGCCTTGCTGTAATGAGATAACACCGCCAAACAAAGTATGTGCCGATAAGGATGAGGGCGCAGACGAGAGCGATAAAAGCGTGCGTTGACGGCCCGCTGGATTTAAATAAGGCATAGATAAACCCTGGCTCAGGCTAGCGTTTGCAGCCAATTAATCATTCCCTACAGGCCATGGCCAATGAAAAACCGCCCTTATAGAGAGCAGATTTGATTTCGCCCCACACGGGCGTACCAACCCCTTAAAAAGACGTCTCTGCCCGGCCCTGTAAGTTTTAAATCCCTGGGTAATAATAAGGCACAGCCAAAATCTGTTGATAGCCCCGCCTATAGGGCGCGGTTTTCAGTTAGTAATAAAAAAGGCCCAGCGGGCCTTTTTTATCAATAGGATATAGATTAGCTTTGCGTCGACTGTTGGTTGATAGCGATACGCTGCGGCTGCACGGGCTCAGGCACATTTCGTGTTAAATCAATATGCAGCAACCCATTAGTGAAAGCAGCGCCAGAGACTTCCATATTTTCAGCCAGCGTAAAGCTTAGATTAAACGGCTGGAGCGTTAGCCCTCGATGCAGCCATTTTGCCTCATTCTGCGGTATCACCGGCGATCCTTTGACGCTTAAACGCGTGCCTTCAAGTTCAATATTTAAATCTTCCTGGCGAAACCCCGCCAGCGCCAGCGTAATGCGATAGTGATTATCATCGCTTTTTTCAATGTTATAAGGCGGGAAGTTTTGCGTTTCAGCGGCGCTTTGTAGCGCGTTAGCCAGTTTATCAAAGCCAATCCACTGACGCAGTAAGGGGGATACATCTAAATTACGCATAGTTTTATCTCCTTCAATGAAGCGAGGTCTGCCGTGCGCGCAGCGCATGCAGTGTATTGCCGGTGCATGACCGACGTTATTGCTCCCGATAATCGGCAAGCATTTGGGTATTGCGGACTTCTAAAAGAACGGGCCGCTAATCAAATTAATTAATTTCGATACGGCGCGGTTTCATTGCTTCTGGTATTACGCGCTCAAGATCGATATACAGCAGGCCATTGACCAGGTTAGCGCCGCGAACATGAATATTTTCTGCTAGCTGGAATTTACGCTCAAAATTACGCTCAGCGATCCCCTGATAAAGATAGGTTCGCTCCGTCTGCTCACCTTCGTGCGCCCCCTTTACCAGCAACAAATTATCCTGTGCGGTAATTTCCAGTTCGCTCTCGGCAAAACCGGCGACGGCAATCGCGATTCGATAATGGTTTTCATCTACCAGTTCGACGTTATATGGCGGATAACCACTGCCCTGACTCTGATTGCTTTCCAGTAAATTAAACAAGCGATCAAAACCAATAGCAGAACGATAAAGCGGAGAAAGGTCAAAGTTACGCATAAGTTATAGCTCCTGAAATCAGCGAGAATTTATATCACCCTCCAAAGCAGGACGGGCAAAGCGGACAACGTTTCCAGTCGGCAAACGTTTTACTGACCGCCAAAATAAAATGGCGCCGATCGACTGATTTTCAAGACTTACCGATGGATTTTTTTGTCCCGGGCGTTATCTTTGCTTACACTGAAACCGAAAGTAGCCTCAGGAACCCTGTCGAATAGCTTTATTGGACGAGCGCTACACAAAGCAGAAGAATCTGCGACCGCTGCCACAAAGTAGCCTTCTAAGACTATTCAATACGGAATCGGGTACTTATATACCCTTTATAAAAATGCATTACATGATGCTACCTAATGGAAGAGTATGAAGATGAGACGCTATTTGCTAAAAACTGCATTATGCAGCACGATGCTGACGCTAGGGGGATGCTCCAGCGTCATGAGCCATACGGGTGGCAGCGAGCAAGGCTACTACCCCGGTACACGCTCCAGTTATAATATGCTGACCAGTAATGGGCCGGGTTGGGGAATGAAATCTTTCGTTGCTGTAGATATGCCGTTCACCGCTATTCTGGATACCCTTCTTCTTCCATGGGATGCTTTTCGCAACGATAAGTCGGTTAAATCCCGCGTTGAAGAAAGTGAGCGCAGTAATGACGCTGTAAATAACGCTATCCCACCAGCTTCTTAATCGCCTATCTTATCCCCAGATTCGACAACGGACGGCTGTCTGTCGTCTGTCGTCTGTCGTCTGTCGTCTGTCGTCTGTCGTCTGTCGTCTGT
>CALYPF010000107.1 GCA_945271245.1 uncultured Enterobacteriaceae bacterium
ATTAGACCGTTGGTGGTGACGGTAAGTGGATCACTTTTTACCCGTTGTTGACATATTGTGCGTGGCCTGTTGTATTAGTGTAGACAAAGGGTTGCGGCAGGGATGGCTTCACGAGTTATGGCAAATGTGTAAGAATATTGAATAGGTTACGTGATACTACTGAGAACAGAGTTAGCGATAACGCTCCTGCTAATAGGTTCAGGCAAACCAGGATGGCGGTGAAAATTCTTCCGTCAGCGCCGCGTTTTGATACGCCGGCTGGCTGGAGTGCCTGCGATAACAACGCCTGCAAAGCAGGCTCCAGTCAAACGATACGGACCCATGAAGGGTAAATACAAAGCTGCGATTGCGCTCCTGCTGCTGCTGATATTATTACCGCTTACTTTGCTGTTAACGGTTGCCCACTGGTTACCGACGCTGGCAGGATTATGGCTGCCACAGGGAACGCGTATCGCGATAAGCAGCGGCCCGCGCGTTCACCATCGCACGCTGATTTTGCCCGAATTACGCTATTTGACCGGCGACTGCGTGCTGGCCGAGGTAAAACAGGCGCGTCTGAGCCACCCCAGCCGCTGGCGACTGCACGTAGAAGCCCTGACGCTGGATTCAACCTGTTTTAGCCAGCTTCCGGCATCTGACTCTGCAGGCTCTGCCCGTAGTCTGGTCGACTGGCAGCGAATGTTGCCCCGGTCATGGGTAACAGTAGATACGCTGACGGTGAAGCCCTGGGGAGATTATCGCGGTGCTCTGGCGCTGGATCTCACACCATGGCAACAGCGCATTGATTTCCAGGGCGAGCATGTCGCTCTGGGCGCGCGTATCACCGGGCGTCAACTCACCGTTGATCGCCTGCAGGCTCAAATCATCAAAGATATGGCGCCGGTGTCATTGACGGGCAATATCACGCTGCCGCTTATGCCCGGCGGCCTGCCCGATAGCGGCCGGGTTACAGCGCATTTCCAGTTACCGCCGCTGCCTGCAGGGCCTCAGGGCGCGGATGTGGAAGTTAACTGGCGAGACAATCGGGGCCAGTTTTTAGTGTTTGCACCCGAAATCAGCGATCCTTTACTCGATCTTCCCTGGGAGGCGACGCCGGCGGCGCTAAAATTTAGCGATGGCCGCTGGAACTGGCCCTATGCGGGATTTCCTTTAAGCGGGCGCCTTAGGATAACTATCGACGACTGGCGCCGCGGTTTTGAACGGGCGCGGATAACGGGCCGTCTTAACGTGCTAACGACCGGGCGCGCCGGAAAAGGCAACGCAGTATTGTCCTTCGGCCCTGGGCAATTAAGTATGGCGCAAAGCGCGATGCCGCTGCGGCTTACCGGCGAAGCGAAACAGGGCCAGATGATCTTTTACGGGTCGCTGCCTGCCACCCTAAGCGGCCCGCTTAACGATCCGCAGCTGCAATTTGAACCGGGCGCGCTGTTACGGTCGCGCGGCAGATTAATTGATGCTTTAAACATTGATGAAATTCGCTGGCCTCTTGCCGGTGTCCGATTAACCCAGCGCGGCGTGGATGGTCGCCTGCAGGCTATCCTGCGAGCGCATGAAAACGCGCTCGGTAATTTCACGCTGCACCTGGATGGGAAGGCCCACCAGTTTTTACCCGATAGCGGACTTTGGCAGTGGCGCTATTGGGGAGACGGACGCTTTACGCCAATGCAGGCGCGTTGGGATGTTAAGGGCCACGGCGAGTGGCGCGACAATGCCATTAAACTACTGTCGCTATCGACAGGCTTCGATAGTCTGACCTACGGCGCTATGACGATGAATCAACCGCGTCTGGCGCTGACTGAGCCTGTCATCTGGCAGCGAGACAGCGCCGCGCCTTTACTTAAAGGCGCCTTCATTCTTAACGCGCAGAACACGATATTTGGTGAAGGCAGCACGCTGCCGCCGTCGCAAATGCATTTTTCAGTTCAGGGCCGGGATCCGACATGGTTTCTGTTCAAAGGCGATCTACAGGCACAAAGTATTGGGCCGATACGCCTGCAAGGGCGTTGGGATGGAGAGCGGCTGCGCGGGGAGGCCTGGTGGCCGCGTCAGCCGCTGACGGTATTTCAGCCGCTGCTGCCTACGGACTGGAAGCTGGCGCTGAAGGACGGTGAGTTTTACGCTCAGATAGCGTTTTCTGCGGCGCAGAGCCAGGGCTTTGAAGCCGGCGGCCACGGAGTGGTGAAAAACGGCAGCGCCTGGCTGCCGGACAACCAAATTAACGGCGTAGATTTTATTCTGCCGTTTCGCTATCGGGAAGGCATCTGGAACCTGGGAACCCGCGGCCCGGTGCGGCTACATATCGCCGAGGTTCAAAGCCAGGTGGTGGCGAAAAATGTCCAGGCCTCGCTTCAGGGCAGCTATCCGTGGCGCGAAAACGCGCCGCTGTGGCTGAGCGATGTCAGCGTTGATGCGCTGGACGGAAGGCTTGAGTTGCGCCAGCTTCGCATGCCGCAGCACGATGCAGCGTTACTCAGGGTTGAAAATATCTCCTCCAGCGAACTTATTAGCGCTATCAATCCCAAACAGTTTACTCTCTCTGGGCGCATTAACGGCGCGCTACCGCTCTGGTTGAACCATCCAAAATGGATAATTAAAGATGGCTGGCTGAATAATCCAGGGCCCTTAACATTGAGGCTGGATAAAGATACGGTGGATGCTATTGTGCGCGATAATATGGCCGCCGGGTCAGCCATCAACTGGCTACGATATATGGAAATTTCACACTCATGGACGCATATTACGCTGGATAATTTAGGGCTATTGACCCTGCGGGCAACCCTTACCGGCGTGAGCCGCGTTGGTGAGAAAGAAGCCACCGTTAAATTAAATTACCAGCACGGTGAAAATGTGTTTACGCTCTGGCGCAGCCTGCGCTTCGGCGACAATCTCCAGTCCTGGCTGGAACAAAACATGTCGGTGCCCACGACGCACTGCCAGAGGTATATCTGTAAGGAGTCACCATGAAACAGCGGTGCATGATCGGGACTGTTGTCGCGCTTATGGGGATGGCGGGGTGCACGCCGCGTATTGAGGTTGCGGCACCGAAAGAGCCAATTACTATCAATATGAACGTGAAAATAGAGCATGAAATTCACGTGAAAGTGGATAAAGACGTTGAAAAACTGCTGCACGATCGCAGCGATCTCTTTTAAAGGTGAATGATGAAAAAGGGTCGTTCTTTACTCTTTAGCGCCGTATTTTTTAGTTTATTTAGCACGCCCCTGTATGCGCTGACGCTGGATGAGGCCCGAACTCAGGGGCGGGTAGGCGAAACGCTCAGCGGCTATATAGCGCCAGTAAAACAAGACGCGGAAAGCCTGGCGTTAGTGCAGAAAATTAACCAGGCACGAACCGCCAGTTATCACCAACTGGCGATGGAAAATCATCTGAAGCCGGATGACGTCGCGCGGCTTGCCGGGCAGAAGCTGGTGGCCCGCGCCAAAGCGGGAGAATATGTGCGCGGTATTAACGGTCAGTGGTTGCGTAAATAATCTCAGCCATGAAACCCGGCGTCAGTAAAGCTATAAGAGCGCGGGCGTATAGCGTTATCAAACGCTACGCGTGTCTGAGCAGTCCCTGCCGATCGGGTGCCTGAAAGGCTGTTCCATATCTATCGCATTAACCCGCGTTATGCAAAACGGGCGTAAACGATCCCGGTTAAATTAGCCGTGTGTGGGCAGGGTTTCGCCTTTAAAGAACGGCTTTTAATGAACAGAATTGAAATTGCCAATTAACTCAAATAGCCGAAAATTAAATGTAATGGGATTGAGCCTATTTGTATTTCTGAACATCACTTTTATAAATTATTTAAAACAATTATTGGATAACCTCCCACTTTCTATGCCGCAGAGACAGGGGGATATCTCTTGCTGAATAGAGAAATTGCCCAGCACTCCAATATTTCTTTAAATAACTTTACTGAAAATTCGTTCATAACCAGAAAATGGCGTGGCCATTTTCAGAAAAATGGCGGTGGTTTAAATCTGGTGTGATGAATATCGCGTCGGTATGATGCTTGAAAGCGATTTATTAAAGGATGAAGCATATGGATATGTTAGAAAAGAAACCGTCTAATTACTTTTATGCTGGTTTTTCTCATCTGAGCTCCTCCGAATTATTCAATCTAATATTTATTGAGCAGTTTGCAAAACATACAGAAATAGATATTTATGACGCTGCTGGCATCCTGGCGGGTTATCCGAATGCAAAAAGGGCAGAGAGTGAGAATGCGCAAGCGCATACGCAATGCTCAAACTCTATTCCCCGCCATTTTCTGCTTAGCCGACGGCTAGCATTGGGTATACGCGTAATGGTGCCTGAAGGTGTGCGGCCTGAAAAAGGAAATCTGGTGTTGGTGAATAGAATTATAGCGATTATTGATCACTATATAGATTTTATTGACTGGAACGGCCCTCTGGTCATGGCAACGGCTATCGTTGATGAAACGTTATATCGCTATAATCAACTGGCGCTAGCCCAGCATCGCATTAAATAACACAGTATTAAAATAAGCGGGTATTCAGAAAAAATGCATTGAGAATTTTCCCTGTTGGCCGCATTAATAAAAATCACGTTTAGTCGCAGGGGAGCGTGATTCGATAGCGTTAAGCATAATTCAGACGGTGCTCATAGGGACTAATGAGTTTTTAATCACCGATTGGCATTAAAGTAGCGCTGCACGGTGAGATAGCGTTAGCGGAGATGACTATTTATTACACAGCGAAAACGCTAATTAATATGAATATAATTCCTTCTCTGTATTATCAATAAAGGAAACCAAACGTTTCCCTTATTGATTCTCAATCTTAAATCACCTCTTGGGGAAGCGACGACGGTTCATGTGGGGCTATGCCCGGAGAACGCTCTGCTAAATACTGCCGCGGTTTGTTACCGGCAAATCAAGGGGACAATAGCATGAGCAGATATGGATCATCTTGCCACGCTGCCGGTCCTATCTCGTATGGACACCAAAATACGGATACAAAATCCTCAAAGGCAGCCCCGGTAAAGAGCTTTACCGCAGCATTTAGATCTACAGCAATATGAAAAGTGCACAGTCTTTGAGCTAAATGTGCAGATAGGTCATAGTCAGAGCGCCGCCGGGTTTAGGTGCCTTGGAACTCGCGGGATTTATGAAAGTGCGAACGGCTATCGGACGGTTTGCGAGGCTTCCTTATCTCAGAATGCGCAAGCGTTGGGGCAATCAATTCCGGCAAAGAGGGTATGTTGTAAACTCAGCGGCAGCATGCGAAGAATTACTCCGCAGATATATGCGCTACCAGACAGGGTAGCCAAAGAAGCAAGGCAAATGCAGCCGGGACTGGAAGGGGGGTATGTAAGCCCCTTTTAGGTGGGCTGTATTAAAGCCACCTAAAAGGCAGATGGCTTTTACTATTCGGCCAGCAGACGCCGCAAATCAGTGGGAGAGAGGGAGCTTATTCCCGGAGCATTCCCTGCTCCTTAGTAAAAAGGGAATCTCATCCGGCGATAATTGCGTTAAGCGCGGTTTTAGCGTCATGCTGTGCCTTACCCGCGATTTCCGGCCCCATAGCCACGCCCTCGGCGAACACAAAATTCACATCAGTAATGCCGATAAAACCCAGGAACAGCTTCACATAAGGAGTGAGCATATCTGAAGGACTATCCTTGTGAAGCCCGCCGCGGCTTGAAATAACCAGAGCCCGTTTGCCCGTTATCAGCCCTTCAGGCCCATTTTCGGTATAGCGGAACGTCACGCCAGCGCGCGCTATCATGTCAAAATAATTTTTAAGCTGCGTTGGGATCGTGAAGTTATACATCGGCGCGTTAAGCACAATAACATCATGGGCTTTCAGCTCTGCGATAAGCGCATCGGAAAGTGCCAGCGCCTCCCGCTGGCGCGGGCTGAGTGGCGCATCGCTCGGGCGCATAGCACCCACCAGTTCGCCATCCAGCACCGGAATAGGCTCAGCGGCAAGATCGCGCACGGTAATCGTGTCGTTTGGGTGAGCTTCGCGCCACTGTTCAATAAAATAGTCAGAAAGCTGGCTGGACTGCGAATAGCCGGCCAGGATACTGGATTTCAAAACTAAAACTTTACTCATTGCGATTCCTTATTCGGTTGTCTCGAATGGTGTTCCATTGCATGAGCAACAGAGTATTCATTATCGTGCCGCAGAGATAGCGCAATATATCGAAATCTATATTCGAATTTATTGAACAAAGCGCGCCAGCGGCCACTATGATAAACTGCACGTCATTTCATTCTATTCTTAACGTCCGGCAGCGCGGCTGCCCTGAAAGCCACATGGAAAAGCAAGAAAACCCTTTCGACAGCCTGACGACGCGCCTGGATTCACTTATGCTGCGCGATAAAGTTCGTTTTTCGCGCCGCCTGCACGGTGCCAAAAAGGTGAAAAATACTGAATCCCGGCGCGCGTTGTACGAGGCGCTGGCGGGGGAGATCGAGGTAGCGGCTGCAAAAGTAGAGCGGCGTATTGCCGCCAGCCCGACCATTGTCTACCCGGAAAACCTGCCGGTCAGTCAGAAAAAACAGCACATTCTGCAGGCTATACGCGATAACCAGGTAACCATTGTCGCCGGCGAAACCGGCTCAGGTAAAACAACGCAGCTTCCCAAAATTTGTATGGAGCTGGGGCGGGGCGTAAAAGGCCTGATTGGCCATACGCAGCCGCGACGGCTGGCTGCACGCACGGTAGCCAGCCGAATAGCCGAAGAACTCGGCAGCGAGATTGGCGATTGTGTAGGATATAAAGTGCGTTTTACCGATAGCGTGGGTGATAACACGCGGGTAAAACTAATGACCGATGGCATTCTGCTGGCGGAAATCCAGCAGGACAGGCTGCTTATGCAGTATGACACGATAATCATTGATGAAGCGCATGAGCGCAGTCTGAATATCGACTTTCTGCTTGGCTATCTGAAAGAGCTTCTGCCGCGGCGCCCCGACCTCAAGGTTATTATTACATCGGCTACCATCGATCCCCAGCGTTTCTCTCGCCACTTTAACCATGCGCCGGTGATAGAAGTTTCCGGGCGAACTTATCCGGTGGAAGTTCGCTGGCGTCCCATTGTTGAGGATGCGGATGACGTTGAACGCGACCAATTACAGGCGATTTTCGATGCGGTTGACGAGCTTGGACGCGAGGGACCCGGCGATATACTGATCTTTATGAGCGGCGAGCGGGAAATTCGCGATACCGCCGAAGGATTAACCAAACTGAATTTGCGCCATACGGAAATTCTACCGCTTTATGCCCGCCTTTCGAATAGCGAGCAGAATCGCGTGTTTCAGCCGCACGGCGGGCGGCGTATTGTGCTGGCAACCAACGTTGCGGAAACCTCTTTAACGGTGCCTGGCATTAAATATGTGATTGATCCCGGCACGGCGCGCATTAGCCGTTACAGCTTCCGCACCAAAGTGCAGCGCTTGCCGATTGAGCCCATATCGCAGGCCTCAGCGAATCAGCGCAAAGGGCGCTGTGGTCGCGTGAGCGAAGGGATCTGCATTCGTTTATATTCGGAGGCTGACTTTTTATCGCGCCCGGAATTTACCGATCCGGAAATTCTGCGCACTAACCTGGCGTCGGTCATTTTGCAGATGACGGCGCTCGGGCTCGGCGATATTGAAGCTTTTCCCTTTGTTGAAGCGCCAGACAAACGCAATATTCAGGACGGCGTGCGCCTGCTGGAAGAGCTTGGTGCGCTGCACACCGACGAGCGGGGCGCGGGCTATCAATTAACGGATCTTGGGCGAAATCTGTCGCGGCTGCCCGTAGACCCGCGTCTGGCGCGAATGGTTTTGGAAGCGCAAAAGTACGGCTGCGTGCGTGAAACCATGATAATCGCCGCCGCGCTTTCAATTCAGGACCCGCGCGAACGCCCGCAGGAAAAGCGCCAGGCGGCGGATGAAAAACATCGGCGTTTTCAGGACGCTGGTTCCGATTTTCTGGCGTGGGTTAACCTTTGGAATTACCTGCAGGAGCAGCAAAAGGCGCTATCTGGTAACCAGTTTCGGCGTCAGTGTCGCGTTGATTACCTGAATTATTTGCGCGTGCGCGAGTGGCAGGATATTTATACGCAACTGCGGCAGGTGATTAAAGAATTAGGCGTTCCGGTCAACGGCGAAGCGGCGGATTTCCGGGCGGTGCACTGTGCGCTATTAAGCGGGCTGCTGTCGCACATTGGTATGAAAGACGCCGAAAAACAGGAATACAGCGGCGCGCGCGGCGCGCGTTTTGCCATATTCCCCGGCTCTGGATTATTCAAAAAAACGCCTAAATGGACCATGGTTGCCGAACTGGTGGAAACCACTCGCCTGTGGGGGCGCGTGGCGGCGCGTATCGAACCCGAATGGATAGAACCGCTGGCCCGACATCTCATTAAACTCTCATACAGCGAGCCTCACTGGGAGCGTGCGCAGGGCGCCGTGATGGCGAGTGAAAAAGTCACGCTGTATGGACTGCCGATTGTGGCCGCGCGTAAGGTTAACTACGGCCGTATCGATCCGACGCTTTGCCGCGAATTATTTATCCGGCACGCGCTGGTAGAGGGTGACTGGCAGACTCGCCACGCGTTTTTCAAAGAAAACCAGAAATTACGCACGGAAATAGAGGACCTGGAGCACCGCTCGCGTCGGCGCGATATTTTGGTGGACGACGACGCTTTATTTGATTTTTACGATAGACGTATTGCCCATGATGTTGTCTCGGCGCGCCATTTTGATAACTGGTGGAAAACCGTGTCGCGTGAGACCCCGGATCTGCTCAATTTTGAGAAAAGCATGCTTATCAAAGAAGGGGCAGGCCAGGTCAGCCGACTGGATTATCCTAACTTCTGGCAGCAGGGAAATCTGAAACTGCGCCTGAGCTACCAATTTGAACCTGGCGCGGACGCCGACGGCGTGACTCTGCACATTCCGCTTCCGCTGCTCAATCAGGTAGATGATGCAGGCTTCGAATGGCAGGTGCCGGGAATGCGCCGGGAATTAATTATTGCGCTAATAAAATCGCTACCGAAGCCGCTGCGGCGCAATTTTGTGCCGGCACCGAACTACGCCGAAGCGTTCTTAGGGCGCACAGAACCGCTGGCACAGCCGCTGCTGGACAGCCTGGAGCGCGAGCTGCGCCGGATGACCGGGGTTAGCGTTGAGCGCGATGCCTGGCAGTGGGATTTGGTTCCCGATCATCTGAAAATGACATTTCGAGTGACGGATGAGCGCCATCGCCCGCTGCGTGAAGGAAAGGATCTTTCGGCGCTGCGGGCGGCGCTGAAAAATAAGGTTCAGGAAACGCTCTCATCGGTTGCGGATGACGGCATTGAGCAGAGCGGGCTGCATATTTGGAGTTTCGGCACGCTGCCGCAAAACTACGAGCAAAAGCGCGGTGGATACAACGTGAAAGCCTGGCCCGCGCTGGTGGATGAAAAAGAAAGCGTGGGGATTAAGCTTTTCGATAACCCGCACGAACAGCAGCAGGCCATGTGGCGCGGTTTGCGCCGGCTACTGCTGCTTAATATTCCGTCGCCGATTAAGTATTTACATGAAAAGTTGCCCAATAAAGCGAAGCTGGGCCTTTATTTCAATCCCTACGGTAAAGTTCTCGACCTGATTGATGACTGCATCGCCTGCGGCGTTGATAAGCTGGTTGCCGAGGCGGGGGGCGTGGTTTACCAGGAGGAGGCGTTCGCTCGCCTGCATGAACACGTGCGTGCGAATTTAAACGATACCGTTGTGGAGATAGCGCGGCAGGTAGAGCGGATTCTTAGCGCAGTGTTTAGCATTAATAAACGTCTCAAAGGGCGCGTTGATATGAGCATGGCGCTGGGTTTATCGGATGTTAAAGCGCAAATGGCCGGGCTGGTATACCGGGGATTTGTTACCGGCAATGGCTGGCAGCGCCTCGGTGATACGCTGCGCTATTTGCAGGCGATTGAGAAACGCCTGGAAAAAATGGCGATCGACCCGCATCGCGATCGCGCGCAGTTGCTGAAGGTGGAGCAGGTGCAGCAGGCCTGGCGGCAGTGGTTAAATAAACTGCCCATTAAACGGCGCGAAGATGAAGATGTGCAGGCTATTCGCTGGATGATAGAAGAGCTGCGCGTGAGTTATTTTGCTCAGCAATTGGGTACTCCTTATCCTATCTCTGATAAGCGAATACTGCAGGCGATGGAGCAGGTGGCAGAGTAGCACAGGGGCAAACCACCTGCGGCGCGCGGCGCGCTAAATGTTAGGAGTATTGCCAATATACACTCGCATATTAGTGAAGTGGCCTGCAGGGCGTGATTGAAGGAAGCGTTTTGGCATCCGCGCATATCAGGGCATCGCTCTGGTGATGCCGGTAGCCAGCCCAGCGCGAAGCGCATCTATGGGTTCGTCGAGCGACTGTAGGTTTTAGGACTTCATCCCGCATCTGGGGCCTGGGTCAGGCGGTTAATATCAATCAGTTTTTTTGTGGAGAATGCAAACATGACGTTTCCTTTTCCGCCGCTAGCGCCGCGGACGCTGGATGCCGTGAATTGCCTTGGACGCTGGCTGGCGCAGAATGATCTCGGCGACAATCCCCAAATTTCTACCCAGGGAGATGTGATTATTCTTGCAGGCAATGCGGTTATCCCCACCATTGAAGCGGCCTGCCGTCTGGCTGCTGAGAACGCGCGCCCGCTGATTATTAGTGGCGGCATTGGCCACTCTACGCCCTTTTTATACCGCGCCGTTGCGCTGCATCCCCGCTACAGCGCGCTGCCCACCACCGGGCGCAGTGAAGCAGAGATTATCGCGGATATTGCGCATCAGCGCTGGCAGATCCCAGAACAGGATATTTACATCGAATCACACTCAACCAACTGTGGAGAAAATGCCGCTTTTACCCGCACGTTATGTCAGCAGCAAGGCATTTTCCCGCGCAGCGCGGTTATTATGCAGGACCCGACTATGCAGCGCCGGACGGTAGCGACGTTCGCGCGCGTATGGCGGGGAGATAACAAAACGCCGCGCTGGCTAAGTTACCCCGGAATTGTGCCGGAGCTTTATAACACCGAACGCAGCGTACATTTTACTCATGGCGATGCCGGGCAATGGGCGGTAGACCGCTATCTGTCGCTGGTGCTGGGGGAGATCCCGCGCCTGCGCGATGATGCCAGCGGCTACGGGCCGTCAGGGCGCGATTTTATTGAACATGTAGAGATTCCCGAAGCTATTGAACAGGCGTGGATAACCGTTCGAGACGATCCCCAGGTAATGTCGCGGTTACAGGAGAGAAGCGTAAAGTTAGATTTTTTGACCGTTCAGGTTTTAAATACCCCAAACGGTCATCTTTAGGGCGCATCGGCGCCCGTTATTTTCCTGAGAACCCCCATTTTTCCCAGCTACCTCACAGTTTTTTGCTGCCGACTTTGGCGTTGAAGACTCGCCTTTTATTGTTTTAACAAGATATTTACCTTCTATTGAAGAGTCACTCACATAACGCTGGAGGAGAAGCCGCATGGGCGAGCTGGTCTATCAACCGATGTATATCAATGGTGCCTTTCAACACTGGCAGGGAGACGCCTGGCTGGATGTGGTTAATCCGGCGACTGAGGTGCTGATTGCGCGCGTGCCGGATGCGGGGGAGCAGGAAGTACAGCGCGCGGTTGCGGCGGCGCAGCGGGCGCAGCCCGGCTGGGAAGCGCTGCCCGCTATCGAGCGCGCAGGATGGCTGCGCAAAATCGCTTCGGGTATTCGTCAGCGTGCGGCGGATATCGCCGCCATTATCGTTGCTGAAGGAGGTAAAACCCAGGCGCTCGCAGAGGTGGAAGTCGCATTTACCGCCGACTATATCGACTATATGGCCGAATGGGCGCGGCGCTACGAAGGCGAAATAGTGCAAAGCGATCGCCCCGGAGAGCAAATTCTGGTATTCAAACGCGCGCTGGGCGTGGTAGCCGGTATTTTGCCGTGGAATTTCCCTTTTTTCCTCATTGCCCGAAAAATGGCTCCGGCGTTGATTACCGGAAATACCGTGGTTATCAAACCCAGCGAACTGACGCCGGGAAATGCGGTGGCGTTTAGCGAAATCGTGCATGAAGTAGGGCTACCGGCGGGGGTGTTTAATCTGGTTTTTGGTCGGGGGGAAACCGTGGGCCATGCGTTGGCGTCGCATCCGGATATCGCGCTAATTAGTATGACCGGCAGCGTGGGGTCAGGTGCAAAAATTATGGCAGCGGCGGCGCAGAACATCACAAATGTCAGTCTGGAACTGGGCGGAAAAGCGCCGGCTATTGTGATGGCCGATGCTGACCTTGATTTAGCGGTGAGGGCGATTGTCGATTCTCGCGTAATCAATAGCGGCCAGGTGTGCAACTGTGCGGAGCGCGTGTATGTGCAGCGCGAGGCGTATCCAGAATTTGTTGAGCGCCTGCGGGAAGCCCTGACGCAGCTGGAATACGGCGACCCGGCCCGGGGCGGTGATATTGCAATGGGGCCTTTGATAAGCGCCGAGGCGCGCGATCGGGTGCGGGAAAAAGTGGCGCGCGCGGTGGAAGAGGGAGCGACGCTGGCTTTAGGCGGTGAAGCGCCAAAAGGGCGCGGATATTTCTGGCCGCCAACGCTCCTGCTGGATGTTACTCAGTCGATGGCCATTATGCATGAAGAAGTCTTTGGGCCTGTGCTGCCGGTGGCGGTATTCGATACGCTGGAAGACGCGATAGCGATGGCAAATGACAGCGAATATGGTCTGACCTCAGCGATTTATACCCGGGATCTGAATGTCGCGCTGCGGGCCATAAGCGGGCTGAAGTTTGGTGAAACCTATGTTAATCGTGAAAATTTCGAGGCGATGCAGGGATTTCACGCAGGATGGCGTAAATCCGGGATCGGTGGAGCAGACGGTAAGCACGGCCTGCACGAGTTTATTCAAACTCAGGTGGTTTATTTACAGCAGCATTAATCGCTGAATCGAAAGCGGTCATAGTCGTCGTGGCAGAGGGCTGTGAGATAGGTTTGCCGCAGGTGGGCGTGTAAAATCCCCGGCGCGGCGAAAAAAGCGCCTGGACTAAGGCTCGCACCGCGTTCCGGCTTCTGATAGCAGGCATTGACGCTGAATACTGACGACAGGAATATGGCGTTGTTCCGTACCCTTTTAGTGCTTTTATTATTTCCCGGCGCCACGGCGCCGGTTTTTTTTATGTATCTCCAGCCTACAAAAAGCGATAGCGATCGACTAACTGCAGCTGCCCGATGTCCGGCAACCTACAAACCGACCCGTGTATCGATAAGGACGTCTCTGCCTTTCTCATGAAGTTACGGGCAATATTCCGCCATCCGTTAGTTCGGCGGATCCTGCCAGATAGGCATTCCGAGCGCACCAGGAACGGCGAGCTTGCAAATATTCTTACTGAGCTTGCTGACCGTCGCCGCAAAATAGGCGTCGCGATATTTGAACGTGCCATTGCACGGGGGGAATTATCTGCGGGTTTGGATATTGAAAATGCACTGAGGCTACCCGCTATGCTTTATTGGGAGATTGTGGTGCTGGGAAATCCGTTAGCCGTAAAAAAATGGAGCAGCGGGGCGAAAATATTACTCTTCTTCTCAAACACGGCAGGTGAACCGTGCCAGAGGCTATTTCCGGTAGAGCGATTACTGAGCCCGCCTTTCCTTTTCGCATCCGGCACGGCGTTTAAAAGAGCCTGCGTGGTATTTACGGTTCAGCTCCGGATTCAGGTGTGTTGCGAAATGGAATCCCAAAATGTGAAATAACAAAAACTTTTGCCTGGTGCGCACGGCGGAGAGCGGTGATTTCGCTGATTAACGTCGCGCAGAGATAAAGAATTCGCGCGGGGGAATTAATAAGAAAGCGCGTCTATTCCCTGCTGTTGCAGTACGCTCTTTACATAGCCGCTGGCGCTATAGAAAGCGATGAATGCCATCAATAATGCCACCAGCAGGCAGGTGAATTGCCCCTCTTTTTCTTTCAAATAGAGATAGATGGCACACAAAAAACTTAGCATAAATAAAACGCTCGCGCCGATAGCGACAACGCTATAAATAAGTGGCATCTGCCTGCTTTCCTTCCTGCCAACGCGCCATTCGTTCTGCAGCGTGTGGATACATAATCACGCGCGCCAGACCAGTGAGTTTCTTAAGCGCCATTTAAATTAGAGAGTGAGAAAGAAAGATATTACCCGGTGAGTTATTTAGAAGAAAGACACAAAAAAAAGCGGGAGACGGCTAGGAAACGTCTCCCGAAATGAACTGGGTACATAAGATCCAACAATTGTAGCAATATTATTATCGGCTTTTGGGAGAAAGGCTTGAGGGATATTTGAGAAAAAGATTAAAAAAGAGGGGAGGCGAATGGAGCGTCGCTCCCCACAAAGGCACATGAGGTATTACTGCAGAAGGAAGATCCTTCTGTAAGTGATATCGGCACCGGTACACCATAATTAATAAGTCATGCTAATAATTGTTATCCGTGTCATAAAAATAAGCATATCAATGGGTATTGTTAAATTCTGTCGCTTGTTATTGGCGATGAACGTAAACAGGTTGACGGCGACCGCCGGCTGGTCAAGCATACGCCTATCGCGTCGGACATTTCCCGACCTCACTGCAGATATGGTAAAAGCGGAGACAGTATGAAATCACGTGCGGCTGTAGCATTTGGGCCAGGAAAACCTCTGGAGATAGTGGAAATCGACGTGGCGCCGCCGCAAAAAGGTGAGGTGCTGGTTAAAATCACGCACACTGGCGTTTGCCATACCGACGCCTTTACGCTATCGGGCGACGATCCTGAAGGCGTGTTTCCCACGGTATTGGGTCATGAAGGTGGCGGTATCGTGGTGGACGTCGGTGAGGGAGTCACCAGTGTAAAACCCGGTGACCGGGTTATCCCGCTTTATACCGCCGAATGCGGAAAATGTAAGTTTTGCCTCTCCGGGAAAACTAACCTGTGTCAGGCGGTGCGTGAAACCCAGGGCAAAGGGTTAATGCCAGATGGCACCACGCGGTTCTCTTATAACGGGCAGCCGATATATCACTATATGGGCACCAGCACCTTCAGTGAATATACGGTGGTAGCGGAAGTCTCGCTGGCAAAAGTGGATGGAGCCGCTCCGCTGGATAAAGTCTGTCTGTTGGGCTGTGGTGTCACAACCGGTATCGGGGCCGTACACAATACGGCAAAAGTTCAGCCAGGCGATACGGTGGCAGTGTTCGGTTTGGGGGGGATCGGGTTGGCGGTTATTCAGGGGGCCGTCCAGGCCCGCGCCGGGCGGATCATCGCGATTGATACCAATCCTGAGAAGTTTGCGCTGGCGCGTGAAATGGGTGCTACCGACTGCGTGAACCCGAAAGACTCCGAGAAGCCGGTGCAGGAGGTGATTGTCGACATGACCGACGGCGGCGTCGATTTCAGTTTTGAATGTATCGGAAATGTTGATGTAATGCGCGCCGCGCTGGAGTGTTGCCACAAAGGCTGGGGCGAAAGTGTGATCATTGGCGTGGCCGGGGCAGGCCAGGAAATTCGCACTCGTCCTTTTCAGTTGGTTACCGGCCGGGTCTGGCGCGGTTCAGCGTTTGGCGGGGTAAAAGGGCGCACGCAGCTTCCGGGGATGGTGCGCGATGCCATGAGCGGGAAAATTCGCCTCGATCCCTTTATTACGCATCGCCTGCCGCTGACGCGGATTAACGAAGCGTTTGAATTAATGCATCAAGGTAAATCCATCCGTACCGTGATTCATTTCACTGAGGAATAATGTACGTATGGCGGTCGCTTAGTTTTCTTTCCGTGTAAAAAGAGATACAGGCTGGTGCAAAGCAAGCGACAACGCGCGAAGAGAAAACAGAAAAAAGCCTGAAACAAACGCGCGTTGTTTCAGGCTTGTCACTCCCATCAAACTAATGCGCGGGAGTTATGGTGATGAAAAATTAAACAATAAAGATGTGCTTATTTCTCACCTTTTTTAAAGACTTCCGCCACGGCTTCGAAGTTCGGCCCGTGCTCGCGGGCCGCGATGATAACGTAATATTCACCGCCTTTCTCATCGGCCAGTTTTGAAAGTTTATCGTGCAAATCACTGGGGGAAGAGATAGTACCGCCGGTAGCAGAAACATTCACATTACCCAGAGAGGTTAGGTTAAAGTGCTTCGCTTCTTCGCGGGAAATTTGGTCGGCAGCGAAGCTGCTCAGAGAGGTCATGGAAACCAGAAGTGAAGCAATTAAGGCGATTTTTTTCATCATAAAGCATCCTTGTTTGGTTGTGTTTGTGGTCAGGATGACCGGGCTTACCAAGTGTAGTCCAGACGTTAAAAAAACGCTTTTTCATCGGCGATATATTATTAACAGATTGATTATGGGATGTATATTGATTTCCATTGGATAAGTCTTAATGATGCGAGATTGATCTCATCCAACGGTTTCCAGCCGTAATCCTGTATAAATGCACTCGGCCTGCCGGCCAGTTTAATGGGGCTATATATCGCTGGTGGTATGTCGCTTAAACGTCTGCAGACGGGCGCGTTCGCCGCACCTCATTGCCTGTAACGTGTGCTCGCCGTCATTCCCTTGTTACGACGCATTTTAGCAGGGGCTGCCCATTGCGGTTGGTTATGTCTAATCGGTTTGGGTAAAGACAGTTTCCTCTGTTATGTCTCAACGCGCGGCGGAAAACAGCCGCAGATGCTGGGCTTTATCTTACGCTTTATTGGCAGGAAGCCTGAGCCCCTCCTGCGAGGCTTATTTTTGATCTTTCTTACTTACATGAATATTAACGTGACTGCGTCTGCCGTATACAGGCAATAATTGCCAGCGCGCCGTGGGAAAGCGGGGTGTCAACGCGGGTCAGGATACCGATAGGCTCTGCGCTGTCCGGCGTTGAGACGGGTAATACGCTAAGCTTGCCTTCCCGTAAATCTTCCCGCACCGCGCCTGAAGGCACAAACCACACATAATTATGCTCGATAGCCAGCTGGCGCGATAAAGAGGCGGACAGGGTTTCTACGCAGGCATCAGGCAGCGTGCAGCTTTGGGCCGCCAGTAGCGCTTCTGCCTGTCGACGGGGAACGGTTCCCTGAGGGGAGAGGACCACCGGCCATTCCATAACCCGGCTCAGCGTAACGTTGGCGCTCAGTAATGGGTGGGCAGGATGCACCACTAACTTTAAAGACTCCATGAACAGTAATTCATAATGCAAACCGCACATGAGCTCCGGGTCGGACATGCGGCCAATCCCAATATCAATTTCCGCGGCCTTCAGGCCTGCCAGCAGCATCGTATTGTTCATAGTGTCAACAACGGGTAAAAAGTGATCCACTTACCGTCACCACCAACGGTCTA
>CALYPF010000108.1 GCA_945271245.1 uncultured Enterobacteriaceae bacterium
CTGGATCAGTTTTCAACCGCTGGGGTGGATCAGTTTTGCACCGTTGGTAACACGTCGGGTCGATACCAGTATTTCAGTTCGAAGGTTTTTGCAGATCGCGCGGTCAGGCAACCATTGTCATCCCATTCAAGTTTCTTCAACAGCGGAGGGAATACGCCCCACTCTTCCATTAGCGGGCGCCGCAGACAGGGTTCGTCTCCGGTAAAATCCAATTGAATAGCGCCTTTATAAGCGTTGTTCAGAATCACCCACGTTTTTTCGCGCGCTTCGGCGCAAAAAGAGAGGGGTAGCGTAACGAGAAGAAATAGCGGGATACGGGATATCATGACAAACAGCAGGCCGGCGCGAAGTGAATCAGGCGGTAAGAAAACGGGGAGAGAAAATCTCCCCCCATATGCATTCAGACAACGCGTTTATCGCCTGAAAGGGATTAATGCTTATTTCAGGCCAGCAAGCTCAGAACGAGCGCGGTTCAGGTCAGCCTGGATTTCACGCAGGTCAGCCTGCTTCTCAGCCAGTTTACGCTGATATTTGATAACTTTATCAGCTTTGCCTTTAGCCTGTGCTTCACGCAGGTCAGCCTGAACTTCAGCGATATCCTTACGTTTTTCAGCCAGTTTCTTCTCAAGCTTAGCAACTTGTTTCTGAGCATCAGCCAGAACGCTTGCGTTAGAGCAATGAGCTTTAACTTCAGCCAGTGCTTTTTTCAGGCCAGCAACTTTGTAGTAGTTACCGTACTGCTGAGCGATACGGATTTCTTTCTGCAGAGCAGCTTCTTTAGCGGCGCAGCTTTCAGCAGCCTGTGCAGTAGTAAATGCGCCCAGTGCGGCTACAACAGCCAGAATTGAAATTACCTTTTTCATCAAATTATCTCCTTTGTTGATACATACCGGACTCTCAACTGTCCGGCTTATTCCTGCGAGCCAAAGAATAGCGCGATAAGCGGTGTCGTTACGATAGTGAAACGTCCTCTTATTGCTGTAGGATGGTCTCTCCAGGCTGTAGTCCCGTCTCCCGCCAGCGGTTTAGCGCCCGGCGCAGCGTCAGTAACTCCTGTTCGAGTTGCGACATTCCCTCAATATCCGCCGCAATTTCTTGCTCTCGACACAGGGCTTCCAGTTCGTGAACGCCCAGCAATTGTATGCCGCCACGTAAACGATGTAATGCTTCGTGAGTTGGGGTCTCGGGCGCTTTGCGCCAGCGGGCGATAAATGCCAGCGTTTCATCCAGCACATCAACCTGTAAAGAGAGAAAAGTGGTTAAATTTTCGCCTTCCAGCAGCGTGGCAGGTAGCGCATCAGATAGACGTAACACCATTTCTTCTGTCGCATCCGTTGGGAGCGATGAAAAAGGAGCCAGTACATCCTGCAGCATGGTCAGGGTAATAGGCTTAAATAAGCAATTATTCATTCCTGCCTGGCGCGCTTCATCACGCACGGCTTCGCGGGCATCGGCCGTAACGCCAAATAGCGGCATATCCGGAAAGCGCTGACGTAACTCACGCGCCAGCGCATATCCGTTCATGCCAGGCATATTACAATCGCTGATGACGACGTCAAAGACCGCATGCCCGACTTTTTCAAGCGCGGCTTCGGCGTTTTCACAGCTATCAACCCGGTGCCCCAGCCAGCCGAGCTGCTGGCTCATTAAAAGTCGCCCTACCGGATTATCATCGACCACGAGGATGCGTAGCGTTCGACGGCGAGCGGGATGATCCCCATTTTGCCCCAGTGCCGTCGCTGGCAGCGCCGCCATTGCAGGCAGGCGAAGCGTAACGGTAACGCAGGTACCTTCGCCCGGCTGGCTGCTCAGCGCGATATCTCCGCCCATCATTGCTGCCAGCGTGCGGCAGATATAGAGCCCCAGCCCGCTGCCCTGCGCCATTCGGCGGCTTTCTCCTTGCTCAAATGGACGAAACAGGCGCTGACGCGTCTCTTCATCAATGCCTTCTCCGGTATCTTCCACTTCAAGGCGCAGCGTCAGGCAATCGCTCTCTTCGCGTTCAGGGAGAGCGCGCAGCGTTATCTGCCCGCTTTAGGTAAATTTAATTGCGTTACCTACCAGGTTAACGATAATTTGCCGAAAGCGCATGGTGTCAATCAGGACATCGTCATTTAAACCCGCGTCAATTTCCAGCATAAAGCGCAGCCCTTTTTGCGCCGCAAGGCCATCAAATAGTATGGCGCTGGACTCAATCAGCGTGCGCAGCGAGGCGCGCTCAGGGCGTAATACCAGCCGGCCTGATTCAATACGGGATACATCAAGGATATTGCCAATGAGCAGCAGTAAAGACTGTGCGGCTTCCCAGGCAATGCGCACAGACTGACGATTTTGCTCTGTGTCTCCGCGCCGACGCATCACCAGCTCCAGCATGCCGATAATGGCACTGATCGGCGTGCGGATCTCATGGCTCATCGTCGCCAGAAATACGCTTTTAACCCGGCTGGCGCTGTCCGCTTTACGTTTTGCCGTGCGCAGAGCCTGAATCATCTGACTCTGACGCGTTACATCCAGCCAGCCGCCAATAAGATAGCGCTGCCCTTTTACCGGCGCATGCCAGAGCTGCAATACCCGATCGGCGTAGCGAATTATCTGGGTATCTCCGCTATTATGCTCCTGAACACCGGGCAGCCAGGTCACTAATGGTTTACCGCGTAACGCTGCAGAATCGGTTCCCAGCGCCTTCTGCAGCGCCGGATTCCCGGCAATAAGCCGACCACGGCGATCGCTTAGCCAGGCAGGCGTTGGAATAACGTCCAGCGCCCGCAGTAATACCGCACGGCGACGGACATAAAATACAATGGCCACAAATATTGCCGCAAGGGCAATAAGATAGGGTAAATAGAGGCTGATGCTGCCCGGCTGCCCGCTACGCACGGACGTAAAGGCGTTACCTGCATAGCCGCTACGCGTTAAGGCATGTAAATCTTCGGGGGGAATATTAATTAGTGCTTTATTGAGGATGGTGACCAGAGGAAAAGAGTTACGCGAAGCGCCAAAAGCGAAGCGCATAGGCTCAGTATCAATACTGGCGACAATGCGTAGCGAGGAAAAAGCGGGCTGTGAAAGCTGAGAGTTCGCCACAATGAGCGGCACTATCATCATATCACTGTCACCGCGAGCCACCCGTCGCAGCCCCTCAAGCCAGGAATCAACGCTTTCCGTTTCGCCTATTCCCTGCCGGCGCAGCCAAGCCTCCGGTGCCTCGGAGCGTAAACTGACCACGCGCTGTGATTGCCCGCTGGTCGCATAGTTTTCACGACCTACCATTACCCATGAGTTATACAGCCAAGTGCGCGTTGTCAGCAGATTTGCCTGCCAGACGCCTTCCTGCGTCGCCCCTGCCACAAGATCGCTCTGCCCTCGTTTTACCGAGTCCATCGCGTCTTTTAAAGAGGGATAACGCTGAATATCAAAGGTAAAACCGGTTCGGGTTCGCAGCGCTGTCAGGATATCGGCGATGATGCCGCGCAGCTGGCCTGCTTCATCAAAAAACGCAATAGGCGCCTGATCTTCTGCCACTGCAACTCGAATATGCGAATGTTCCGCGATCCATTTATGCTCCAGCGAGGTGAAAATCGGTTTTTGCTCGCTAAGAGATAATGGGATACCGCCGTTCCAGCGACGATGTATTTCAACGTTGGCACTTTCCGGAAAAGCAGTGAGCATTTTATCCAGAATATCTATCCAGATTTTCATTTTGGGGATCGCGGCAAATGAAAATCCTGCGCTATGCAGCGCCGGCAGAACAGGACGAATGCTGAGGTTACTGAGGTTGGACTGACTCACCAGATAGCGTGCGGTTATCGCATCGCAGAAAAATAAATCAATATTACGAAACGCCAGCGACTCCATAGCATGACGCACGGTAGAGAACTCAACGACGTGGGCGTTTGGATAGCGGGCCAGCACCTTGTCGGGGTCGTAAACCGGCGCTATCGCAATGGTCCGCACTCTGGCATCCGGCAGTTCATCTGCGTTAACAACTTCAACCGCAACATTCTTGCTGTAAGGTTTACTTAGCAGCAGCCCCTGCCTTTCCTGGTTATCGCCCGCCTGCCCAATAAAATCGGCTTTTTTACTGCGCAACGCATCCAGTGCTGCGTCATAGTCCGGATAGAGCTGGACCTCTATTTCTATATTTAAGTTGTCCGCAATGAGCCCAAGAAAATCCGCGTTGATACCACCGTAATCATTCAGCCCGGTAGTAATATCATAGGGTGGCGACATTGGCTGCCATACGGCCAGGCGAATTTTTTTATGCTCCCGCAGCCAACGCCATTCTGCAGCGTTTAACCCAGGTTCAATGACCTCTTCCCGACCGCGGGATAGCAGTTGCAATAACTTCATCGCTTCCGTAGCATGCACTGGCGCAACCGCACTACACAGCATAATAAAAAGTAAAAACCAGATTCTCACGAGGAATTCTCTTCATCCAGCAGTAAAAATAACTGTTCTAAGTCATCAATACCGCTCTTCTTCATAATTCGCGCCTTATAGGTGCTGATCGTTTTATTACTTAACATCAGGCGATCGGCAATCTCTTTATTGGTCTTTCCTTGCTTGAGGTAATTCAGCACCGCAATTTCGCGATCGGAAAAACGCGCCAGTACCTGCTGAGCATCTTGCCCAAGGTAAGGCTCGTTTAATTCCGCCATTACGCCATTAGGGAAACACTGATATCCGGCGAGAATAAGGTGACACAGCGACTCAACCATAGGCAGCGGGAGACTTTTATTAATAAAGCCATCGGCGCCAGCCTGCAGGGTGCGTGTCGCATAAATATGCGCGGGCTGATTCGTGAAAATTAAAACTTTTAGCGAGGGGTAATGGTGCTTTATGCGAGGCAATAGATCCAGTCCATCGGCACTTTTAAGATCCAAATCCAAAATTAGCAGTTCTGGCGTATCCCGATGAATTTGTGCGAGGAGGCTCTCCCCGGATGAGCTCGTTACGGCAAAATCTCCGTTCTGTTCGAGCAGCACCTTGAGTGCAAAACAGATGGCCGGATGGTCGTCAACAAGCAATACTGAATTCATATCGTCCCTTCTCACTTCACTTGCACAGTATTCCCTGTATTGCGCAGATAGACTGTATTTTACCAGAATTTGAACTCTTGTTCCGCGAGATAGACTCCCTCAATAGAACGCGTTCACCAGGCGCACGGACAGGAATGGAATGTTACTCAGGGCGTTGTCTTCACCCCCGCGCATACCGATAACATAAATTTTACTCAAAAAATTGTTTTTAAAGTTCATTAATTCAATCAGTTGTGCTAAAACGGCGCTTAGCCATCGGCGGCGGAAAGTATGCCGGATATGCCCCTGACGTTAAAAGCAGATTTATCCTGTTAACACCCCCTGAGCAATAATACATCGTCTGCTTACAAGTTCCCTATTAGGCACTTGAATTCCTTAGTTAACCCAGTCGGCCAATACTCAGTTTTCTTACATGTCAGGCATACAGTAAATGTATGCTCTGCTTATTCCGCGCAGCCAATCATCCAGCGGGGGTGCCTAATGTGTTTTTAAACGACCGGCCCAGATTCTGAGGCAACACGCGTAGATAATGCGCCAAAGGTTACCTTACTTTATGTTGGAATATTATCAGTAAAGAGCGGCTTCGCGATCTAAATAGCATTTTCAGATTTTTAGAGGAATATACCACAGACTCTATTCCAAATGATGTTTATTTCTATTATGAATAAGATTCTACGCATGCTTTGAGGCACCTTAGTTTTATCATTTAATGAAGTAAACGCGCCTCTCATTAATATTAATTAAACAAATAACAGATATTGCATAACATCAACCTGAGATAATAATTACTATATATAGCGCCCAAAGATTCTCCCTAAGATGTTTAACAACTATTTTTATAAAGTTAAGGAGCCACACCTTATGGGCACTATGGTGCGTTCTTGCAAGCCGCCAAGGGAATCCCTGGGGCAGGTAATGGCACAATGCATCCCTGGATTACCGGGATGCTGACCCAAAAGAAAATCCATCATCTAGGGTATTTCGCATTAACCCACCGTTATTCACATAACTCATTTCATTAGAAATTTTAAACATTATGAAATCGCGTTGTTTAAGATTATTTAAGATAAAATAAGTAAGTTGAGCTTATTTAGCTCAAGTAAAATAAGCTCATCTCTCACTTCATTGGTTCATTTCAGGTAGGGAATGCTTTTCTAACAAAACCACACCTTCACTCAGAGTCATTGATTACGCGGCAAATGCTATCGCCGGGTCGCCCTGCCCTGCGTTTTCACTATTCATATATTGTCAATTTCATGCAGGCACCAATACCCTATCAATCAGGAACGGCATGTGCAGGCATTTAAGCACAAAACTAATCAAAAACGGATCGGGAAATTCGCTTCCGTAGGCGAAGAGAGATTGATGCATTTCCTGCGTATTAATAGCAAATTTAACAGGCTTGAAAATTTGAGTCCAAACGTCCCCTTAAGTATCAATACCCTGACGCAATAGCGTTTCTTCAAAACGCAAAACCTGTTTGGTATCATCGCCCGCGCTGGTTACGGGAATACGGGCTTACTCGAAAAGATACTGTTTATGCCTGTGAGTACACTTGCAGTATTCTTCACAATCGCTCACCTTCAGCGCGCATTGGTAAGTACCCACAGTGATAATTCAGTAACGGTAATAACAACCCTCTCTTTATTATTACCGTAATAAAAAAACAAATCCTCCTGCGGCATCCGCCGACATACTGTATGTGGAAGCGTGGGCTAAGGGGCGAGTGAGAATGACACAATCGAGAGTTATATAGGGGAAAAGCGAACTGTTTTCAGCGGCTCATATCAAAACATATGATTTTATTGTACTTTCACCCTATGCAATGAGAAGCGAACGCTCATTTTTATTGATATAAGCAGCTATAATAAGCATGCCAATACTGCATTTCGGATCGTCACTATGAATTGGCAGGCTTTTCTGGCAATTTTTGTATCGCATTGGGAAAATAATAATTTATAAAGCTCGCCGATAGCTCTTCGTGCCAGCCAAAATAGCATTTTTGGCTCGGTAATAATACGAGTTACTAGTAGTAGTATACTGCACATCGTTTTCATTTATTCACTAAATATCTAACAATAAAATAAATCAGGTAATGCATTCCTATATACAAAAATAATCCAGAAGGCCACGTAATATATTATCCTTTAATTTGCTTACCACCCGGCCAGGATACAAGCATCACTATTATTCACCAGCTCAGCGATTATCGGTGATTGCTGGCAGGCTGCCCCTTATTTTCGTAAACGAAATAACGCTTATTTCTACAGCCGCTAAATTTAAATCAATACCAAAGGTACTGGTTTAATAACTAAGGAGCAGCGTGCAGAGATTATCTGTCAAAATAAGAAATCATACACGTAGAGCCGGACCACTATATTTAGAAAAAAACCGCCAGCGCCTCTGAATTTTATGTTTTGTAATACCATAATGGCGGATGCCCTTACGCATTCGACCATCCGCCAACGTCAGGCTTATTCGACCAGACGCAGTGGGGCGCGCTGCACCTCACCTTTTTGCAGTAGTGCATGACAGGCTTCCCAGTAAAGCAGTATTTTTTCCTCATCTTCTTCATGCTCTGCTTTTTCTCTAATAAGCATTGCCAAAGTATCCCTACCAATTTCTCGGTTTTTCGTGATTAATTCGAGGAGCGCTTCACCAAATATTGATGTTACAGTTGCACGCTTTTCATCTGTCATTCTTCTCCTCCTTTTATTGCTCACGCTATAAATAACTATAGCAGACGCAATCCTTATCCATCATTGAGCCAGACAATTAGATTAATTACTCTTATCAATAGAGAAAAAGCGCCGATTAATAATTTCACGCATATTTAATCGGGTTATTGCTGGATAAATCACTACAAAACAGTTAGCTAAAATTTATTCTCTACAAGGGTAATGGTCAAAATAAAACCCCTCATTAATTCATGTTATAAAGTTTATCACGTTAAAAGATTGCTGGAAAAATTTTAAGAATAAAGCACATATTCATCACAATATCTTGCACATTATTAACACATCGAGTTTCTAAAAGAGCGCAGGCAGGCAAAGACATAGTTTAAAGGAGTTGAAAATTTGATAACGCTACAAAGAAATTGGTGGTGTAAGCCTACGCTAAACATCCAGAATGGACACAGCGCGATCAAAAACATTATGAATAATTCACCATTGAATTAGTTCTTTATTATCAAATAGATAGATTAAATTTAATATTGAAATTAGTAATAAAGATGCAGCTATCGCCGGACAAATTTTACTTTTTAGAACGCATGCAGTATTTTCACTTAAATGCAAAAAAGCTGATTACAGAGAACATTAATGACAAAACAAGGACAAATACTAAAAGTCGCACAGCGCTCCAATAAAATGCTCCAGGCGTTGACCGATCAGATCAATTTGCAAAAAGAAGAGCTTCAGGAAAATAGATTCTATCAGGTATATGCCAAAGCCGCCGTCGCTAAACTCCCTAAACTGACTAAAGCAAGCGTAGACTATGCAGTGAGTGAAATGGAAGCTCAGGGCTATCATTTTGGGAAACGCCAGGCGGGAAGTACCACTAAGTATGCTATGTCTTTACAGAATATCATCGATATATACCGACACCGTGGTGTTCCCGGATATAAGGATCGTCATTCAGAGGCATTCACGGTATTCATTGGGAATTTAAAAGGTGGTGTATCAAAAACGGTATCGACTGTCTCGTTAGCGCACGCACTACGAACGCATCCTCATTTACTTTACGAAGACCTACGTATTCTTGTGATCGATCTCGATCCACAATCATCAGCAACGATGTTTCTAAATCATATGCGCGCCATCGGCATTGTGGAGACAACTTCTGCGCAGGCAATGCTACAAAATGTCTCACGGGAAGAATTACTAAATGATTTTATCGTGCCTTCCGTAGTACCAGGCGTGTCCCTGTTGCCCGCTTCTATCGATGATGCATTTATCGCGTCCAGTTGGTCCGAATTATGCGCCACGCACCTTCCCGGCCAGAATATCCACGCGGTGCTCAAAGAAAATGTGATTAACAAGCTGCGTGGCGACTATGATTTCATCTTTGTGGATAGCGGCCCACATCTTGATGCTTTCTTAAAAAATGCTCTTGCTGCCTCCGATTTATTGCTCACTCCGATCCCCCCGGCCCAGGTTGACTTTCACTCCACGCTAAAATATTTAACCCGCCTGCCAGAATTAATTGGGATTATTCAAGAATCTGGAGCTTCATGCCAAATTTTGGGAAATATTGGTTTTATGTCCAAGCTATTGAATAAAGCCGATCACAAAGTATGCCACAGTCTGGCGAAAGAAATTTTTGGGGGTGATATGCTGGATGCCACCTTACCGAGACTGGATGGATTTGAACGCTGCGGTGAATCTTTTGATACCGTGATTACTGCGAATCCTGCTACTTATGTAGGTAGCGCAGAGGCGCTAAGAAATGCAAAAGCCGCCGCTGAAGATTTCGCCAAAGCCGTTTTTGATCGCATCGAATTTATTCGTACTAACGGAGCATATTAATGGGTACCCGCAGAACAACTATCGGTAGAACACTCTCTTCCGCGCTCCCCTCAATGGATAATGAGATATATTCGCGTACTTTTACGTTACATTCTGGTTGTCAGGCAAGTTTTTCTTTGCAAACCATTCCGGCTGAAGAAGTTGCAATAAAAACAAGGGTGGATGCAATGATCAATGGTCGCGATCAATCATCCCTCACCCCTGATTCCTTGCGAGATATCGTTCAAACGCTAAAAATTCAGCAGTTTATTCCGGCAATTGGTGTACGCCGAAATGACGACAGCATAGAAATTTTGGATGGCTCCCGACGTCGTGCTGCCGCATTAATTTGCCAAAAAAGCCTTGAGATACTGGTTACTGACAGCGATATTACTCCAGAGGATGCGCGCTATTTAGCACGAGAAATTCAAACTGCGCGTGAGCATAATCTTCGAGAGATAGGACAACAGATCCAGCGGATGAAAGATTCAGGCCTATCACAAAAAGAGATTGCTGATATTCAAGGTTTATCTCAGGCGAAGGTCACGCGTGCATTACAGGCGGCTATGGTCCCCCAACCATTAATCGCTTTATTTCCAATAGTGGCGGAACTCACTCATCCGGACTACAAAACACTCCTTGATATAGCGTCATTATTAGAGAGTCAGCATATAAATTTAGGGAGTTTTGTTCTCGACATAGCGGAAAAAATAGCAGATTTGCAAGCCAACTCCTCACTCGCCGCTGATGAACAAAAATCTCAAATTATGGCTATGATACGAAAAGCTACATCTCAAGGCGAAAGTGGGAAAGCTGAAAAAACGAAAACCACCGCACTGTGGCAATTTGACGACAAAGATCGCTTTGCCAGAAAAAAACAAAAAGGAAGATCGTTTTCATATGAGTTTAATCGACTACCCAAAACGGTACAGAAAGAGTTAGACGATGTTATAGCTGAAACTTTAAAGCGCCATTTTTCAATGCCCTGAGTCCGCAATACGGATGCGAATGCGTTCCACTTACTGAGAATATAATAAAATCTTTTGGCCTGCCCACACTGTTCGGGATAATTTCAGCCTGAAATCGCCAAACCCAAGGGAATGTGACAACAATGCCGTTTGTAACATTTAACTTATATTTCAGGCTGAAATCGCCAATTTTAACTGGCTCAAAATACATCAGGTACCCGGCTGCAAAACGATCACTAACATACCGGTTACAGCAATTGAAGCTCCCGTAACATCCCATCGCGTTAATGGGACGCCATCGATGAAGCGTAACCAAAAAAGTGCCACGCAAATATATATACCGCCATATGCGGCATAAGTTCTTCCAGCCGATGCAGGGTGCAGCGTGAGCAGCCACGAGAATAAAGCAAGGCTAAAAGCAGCAGGAACTAATAACCACAAACTTTTATTTTGTTTAAGAATCAAATAAGGCAACCAACAGCCCAAAATCTCGGCAAATGCGGTAACAATGAAGAGTAATATTATTTGTAAGGTGGCCATTCTGATATCCAGCGCTCCATGGCAAGGAATCCATAACATTTACATGTCGAGTATACGCACTAAGATGAGCCTGGAACAAAAGTAATGTGATCAATGGTGTCTATTAACAATTTAAAAGAAAGCGCCCACATTGGACGCTTTAGTGTTCAAGGAAATTATTTACTCACAACGATAAGTTTATGGTTAGTGAATTCTTTGATACCAATATCTGCAAGCTCCCGACCATAGCCTGAACGTTTAACGCCTCCAAACGGCAGTTCAGGCGTCGTATCTGTTAATGAGTTAATATACACCATACCAGTTTCAATAGAGGACGCCAGACGCTTAGCTCGATCAATATTTTGGCTAAATATGGCACCGCCTAAGCCATAGTGTGAATCATTAGCTAACGCTATGGCCTGGTCATCATTTTCAACAATATAAATCTGAACCACCGGGCCAAAGAATTCCTCAAACCACGCCGGATTATCGCGTGTTATCTCGGTTAAAATAGTCGCTTCAAAAAAGTTACCCTCATGCTGTATTGCTTTACCACCATACAACACACGGGCACCGTGCTGGATAGCAGCATCGACCTGCTTCTGCAGCTTTTGAACAGCGCCTCTGGATGAAAGTGGCCCCAAAGTCGTGCTTTCATCTAAAGGATCGCCAATTTTTACTTCAGAAAAACGCTGAGTTAATTTCTTAATGAAAGAATCCGCTATGCTTTTCTGCACTATAAATCGTTTAGCTGCGGTACAAACTTGGCCTGCATTATTTAAACGCGCCTGAGCACCAACTTTTACCGCATCCTCAAGGTCACAATCATCAAGGACAATAAAAACGTCATTCCCACCTAATTCCAGAGTAGATTTTTTTAACATTTTGCCAGCCTGAGCGGCAACGGCGCTTCCTGCATTTTCTGATCCAGTTAGTGCAACACCCTGAATACGAGGATCGGCAATGATATTTGCAACTTGTTCGGTTGAGATAAATAAATTGGTATATGCCCCTTGAGGCGCCCCCGCTTCAAGAGCAAGTTTTTCGAATGTTTCTGCACAGCGAGGAACAATACCAGCATGTTTAACAATAACAGGATTCCCAACAGCAAGCGCTGGCGCGAAAACTCGCATCAGCTGATAGAAAGGAAAGTTCCATGGCTCGACCGCCATTAATATGCCTATCGGGTGATGCTCAACCCAAGCTTCACCAAGTTCAGAGTCATAGGCCTGCGGAGCTAACAATCGCTGGGCATTTTCAGCATAATAGCGGGCTATTTTCGCACATAATAGGATCTCTCCCCTGCTCTGCTCGATAAGTTTCCCCATCTCCTCACTGATTAAACGAGCCAATGAATCCGCACGCTGTTCTAACAAATCTGCAAAGTTATTTAATGCCGGGAGTCTTTGTGTGATATCGCCTCGCGACCAGTGAGAGTGATAAAGGTCATTAGCTTTTGTGATAGCGGATTCAATATCTTCCACAGTATGAGAAGGGTATTCTTTGATAAGCTGATTGGTAAAAGGATTTATCGTTTGGTATGACATCACAACCTCCACGCAAGCATGAGTTTATAAGCCTGGCAGAGGATAACGATTCTCTCTCCCCTAAAAGCACCAATAGTTAAATACAGGATGGTTTGTTGAGAGAATTATTAGCGATTATTTAGTAATAGGTGACTAAACAATCGCTTAAAACCCATCATATATCAGAAAGATAACCGCAAATAATAGCAATCGTCCTCATAGCTTACGGGTAACATTTTCTCAGATATAACTTGGTTTGAAAGACAAGATAAATAAATGCAACGGCGCAGAATATCTAAACATCATGGCCTCAAAGTTATAAGCCCCGCATGGCCGGCCTTAATAGAAAAGCGCCCCATTTTAGAGGCGCAATTATATAAATCTGGACTATCAATAATATTATCGAGAATACCCGGGATCTATAGATCGACCAGGGGGTGCGCTTTCACCCGGACGCAATTGTCCATTTTGATGTTGATTAAATCTCGGATCGAGATTACCTGCAGCGCCAGGCGCCTTACGATTATATCCTGGATCAATATCTTTACCGCCGTTCGACGGAGCGCGAGAAAAACCCGGATCAACCTGTTTACCTGCAACCGAGCTTTCACCAGGCCTTAGCTGGCCGCTTTGTGCATGGTTATACCCAGGATCTACTTCTGGAGTATTGCCAGAAGGCTGGCGAGAATAACCAGGGTCAGTGCGATGATGGTTGTTATCTGAAGGCTGACGGGAGTATCCCGGGTCAATATCTCGTTGGCTATCATCAGGGCTGATAATACATCCCCCTAAAGAGAGAAAAACGATAGCAGCGGGAATAATAGCGAGTGTTTTCATACTATCCTTCTATATCAGTGCATTTATAAACAAAAAAACTACTCAAGGAGGCCTATTGTAGTATTTAAATCCAAACATTTCCCTATAAACAGACTATTTTATCTACGAGATACGCATATTAAACATATTTTATTTATTTTATCTCATTCGCACGGTCGATTATGCAGGATCTCCTAAGAGTCTTAGCGTTGGCAGCAATACCGGATCTCAGCAGATTCTCTGGCTTTCGAATTTCACAAGCCCTTAGCTGGATTACAATAAATAGCGACGGGACTACAGAGTTTTGAGGAAGTCCGACCTTAGTTTTTAGGATGCACTCCCTGTTACTCTGTAACTCGACCAAGGTTTCCTACAATTATCAGTAAGGATATGTGATGATTAAGTCTGCAAAAATCGTACTCCCTCTATTCTTTTTTGGCTACGTAGCTGCAGGCCACGCAGCGGCATTTGATTGCGAAGCTAAACGCATAGAAGTTGAAAATCTTATTGAAAAAGCCACTGATGAAGACTCAGCCGGTTTACATACTGCACTTCAGGAATTGCGCGCTCATTGCAGCAATAATGAATTGCTGATGCATGCGCAAAAGAAAGTAGAAAAATTACAGCGCAAAATCGATGATAAGCAAAGCGATATTGAAGAAGTCAAAGCCGATCTTCAGGAATCTCAAGCAAAATCTGATACAGCGAAAGTCGCAAAATATACGCGTAAAATTTCAGAAAAGCAGGCTGACCTGGAAGAACTTACCGCTGAACTAAAAGAGCAACAAGAAATTGTTGATGCATTAAAAAATACAAAATAAATATCTTAAATAGATTTATTCAACCCAATATTTTAGACGCAATAGTTTTATATCGCTTTTTGCATTAAACATCAGAAAGTAATATTTCTTATCTGTAATTATTCAATAATAATGTCCCTTGTACGGTACTTCGTACAAGGGACATGTATTTGGTTCTGAATAGGCTATCGCCAATAGGTTCTGATTTTCATGGTGCCGAGGTGACAACATATTTTTCAATTAATGCATATAAAACAGCGGCGGTTTCAACATCTAGAACACCATCATAATTTTCCGGGCGAAAGTGAAGCTGAAAAGCGCGCAATAATAATTGAAACCCGGTCT
Organism: uncultured Enterobacteriaceae bacterium; assembly: GCA_945271245.1. Classification (GTDB taxonomy): domain Bacteria; phylum Pseudomonadota; class Gammaproteobacteria; order Enterobacterales; family Enterobacteriaceae; genus Apirhabdus; species Apirhabdus apintestini. Next base: position 14,519 of record CALYPF010000108.1, read on the forward strand.
TATCATTTGCCTCAGAGATATCATATCCATATAAACTAAGCTGGTTAATAATCTCACCTTTTGCTGGTAGACCTTCACAGACAAAGCGCCTACAAAAATGTTCTTTCACGCACTCATCATACCAGGCTCCAATGCCAGCATCGTATAGCGCTTGCCAAGGAAAAGCCGGCCCAGGATCGCTTTTACGTCCAGGTGAAATATCAGAATGCCCAATTATATTTACAGGGGATATATCAGGGTATCTTTGCAAAATATTTTTTGAAAGTGTAATAACCGCTTCAATCTGCTGAGGGTGATAGGTAGGAAATATCATCGTACCATTATCATCTGCCGCTAAATTGACCATTTCAATGCCTATCGCAGTATCATTTAGATTGCTACGGTTCCCCCACGCGCTGATGCCAGCATGCCAGGCTCGGTCCTGCTCATCCACCATAGCGAATATATTCATATCCTTGTAACCCTCAGCCTTATAGGTAGCATCATCTGGGTCGGGAATCAGGTAGTGAATACTTACATTATCACCGGTTAGCGATCGAACTGAGTCTGAAAAATTCTGCGCCGTATAGTGCAGAACTAAATAACGGACACGCTGATTAAAACCTTTTATCGAGCGATAAGCATTATATCGTATTGGGAACACTTGAGACTCTCCAGATTATCAATATATGTAAGGTAGATATGACTTCATCTGGCCATGATAAAATATTAAACCAGAATTGGTTATACTAATTCCAGCAGCCACCATCAGCCATAAATAAGAGCAAAAACCTTTACTATAGCTAACTTTTATTAAAAATTAATTTTAACAACTAAATAAGGAGAGACATAAAGCAATGTTTATAGAATGAATTTATATTTATAAACAATAAAACATTAAAAAAGTAAAATAGCAGCAAATTGGTGATGGATGAGTATTATAAATATTTTATATTAATATCACCAATTAGAATAAAAAGTTGAATTTCGCATAAAACTACTGAGAAAAAGGTGTACTCAGCACCTCTTTTCGATAAAAAAGGGGGATGAGATAATTAACTGCTAAATGATTTAAGAAACCAAGGTATAGGTCTTAGCCGGAAGTCATTGAGCTTCCAGCTAATAGCCTCACCAACCACAGACATCATTTTCGCCTTCGGTGTCATAGGCACGGACAGTATTTACTAACTCTTTAACTACCTCAGCGGCAACGTCCGGAATCAATAATGCCATCGGAGTCTCTGTTTCATAATCAACTGAAACACCATTACTATTATTCGTTACAGTAATCGTATAGGTTGCTTTGCTCATTTTATACCTCGCGGGTAATCAATACTTGTCCAATTCCAGATCCTGTTAATACCACCGCAGGATCAACAAAAAAATCGAGATTGAAATAGACACCCTCAGAAAATGCATCCATTTCATACCAGTTTTCCGGTTTTAAAACAAAAAACTCACCGGCCTTAACCACCCATATCTCTTCTGAAGTGCCCGGCTGCGTAGCAGAAAAAACGCGGCCTATATTCTGCCCCTGCATCACGCATATTCGGCCATATACGCTAGGCTTTGTGGTATATCGGCCTGATAATTTTTCCGGTATAGAACAGGAATCCCAGAAGGGCGTTGAACGGGTATGGACATAATTTTCAGGAATAATTGGCATCTTATGTCTCCTTAAGTCACCACTCACAGTGTTTTAAGCACGTCAGGTTCGACAAAAAAATCGATATTGAAGAGGGTATCGTGCGTCATAACTTCAATATAATGCCACTTCTGCGGGGGAAATACGCCAAAATGTCCGGTGTGGATAATCAATTCGCTATCCGGTTGTGCAGTGTGCTCATCAGCAAATCCCAGATACCGAACTGCCCCCTGAATCACAGAGAGCCGCGGATAAACTCCTGGCCGCGTTCCTTTATCTAAATGACGTTTAAAGATTCCAACCGGCGCCGAGTCTTTATTCCAGAACGGCGTAGAGCGCGTGTGAATGCAGCTTTGCGGGATACGCAGCATACAAACCCCCTTGCGGTTAACAATGAATTTGTTCGGAATCCGAACAATCAGGCATTCAATCGTATGCCTGATAACATGCATTATAAATAGAACTTTATAGGTAGATTGAGGGTATTACGCACGCATAGAAACTGGAGCAACGTCATTATCTGCCTGAGAAAATCATAATCTCATCTAAAACAATGCATTCGGAAGTGGCGGAAGACAATATATTTACCCTCTATGACCCAGAATCGTTATCAGCTACCTCTTTTATTAAAAGATTTAGTCACCGCGGCCGATATTACTTCTATCGTTTGTATTTCGCAGACGACTATTCATTGCATATCAAGGAAAAATTATGGATTCAGCTCAGATTGCATCTCTTTCTACCGCACTTAGCAATATGCAAACAGGCAGCGCCGTTGGCACACTAGTACTAAAAAAAGCGCTCGACACCCGTGACACAATCGCAAGCGAAATGATTCAGTCTATTCCGCAATTGCCAGCTAACCCGGCCATCGGCCGCAATATTAATGTTGCTGTCTAATCAACCGGCGCCATTAATGTAAACCCGCCTTGTGCGGGTTTATCTCAAAATCTCCCCAGATTCAGCTAGTTTCAGGTTTATATGCCCGGTGTGCAATGCTAAAGGTCACCTCGTCAATATCATTCCTAAACAGGTAATGATTGATAAAGGTCATTACTGGTATTCCAGAACCCAGAACCCAGAACCCAGAACCCAGAACCCAGAATCCAGAATCCAGAATCCAGAATCCAGAATCCAGAATCCAGAATCCAGAA
>CALYPF010000109.1 GCA_945271245.1 uncultured Enterobacteriaceae bacterium
TAGACCGTTGGTGGTGACGGTAAGTGGATCACTTTTTACCCGTTGTTGACAGAAAACTCGACTGTTTGCGTAAAATAAGCAAAATATTTCCCTAAAATCATTTCATTTGGTTTGAAAATTGTGGCATGCCCGCCAGTGACCGCCTGGTTCTCACCCAGATAAACCAGAGCTTTACCTACGTCTTCAAGATTTTCACTTGTGTTAGTGATTACAACATCACCTTTATTAACCTTTCTTAATTTTGTGGCTAGCTCAGGTGAAACAAATGATTTAGTTTCTATCGTAGATAAACCGTAATAAGTATAAATTTGCCCGTAGTGAATTGCGGGCACACCGGTTTCGGTAAAATCTTTTTTTTGCAATCCATTACCACGAACTAACTCACCAGTCTCTCCTAGTGTTATCCACTCCACCTCAATACCATTCAGCAGTTTGTCCATAAAGCTCATGCTACTCATGCTCCCAGATCCTCGCCTTCAATCTCAGCCACAATCGCATCAATTTCTGTCCGCAGTTGGTCGATTTTAGCGGCGGTGATTTTCAGCTCGGAGTTGAGCGTCGTGATATCGACCACTTCGCGGTTGTCCCTGGCTTCGATATAGCTACTCACCGACAGGTTGTAATCATTGGCCTTAATGTCTTCAAAGCTCACCGATTTGGCAAAATGATCAATGTCTGCTTTGCTATCAAACACCTGCATGATTTGCTCAATATGCTTCTCAGTGAGCGTGTTGTTATTGGTTTCCTTCTTGAACAGCCCGCTGGCATCGATAAACTGGGTGGTCATGTTGGTTTTGTGTTTTGACAGCACCAGAATATTGACGGCGATGGTGGTGCCAAAAAACAGGTTAGGCGCGAGTGAAATCACGGTTTCGACGTAGTTGTTATCCACCAGATATTGGCGAATTTTCTGCTCGGCGCCCCCCCGGTAAAAAATGCCGGGAAAGCAAACAATGGCTGCGCGGCCTTTGCTGGAAAGGTAGCTGAGGGCATGCAGCACAAAAGCGAAGTCGGCTTTGGATTTGGGCGCTAACACCCCTGCCGGGGCAAAACGGTCATCGTTGATCAGAGTAGGATCGTCTGAGCCTATCCATTTCACCGAGTAAGGCGGATTGGAGACGATGGCATCAAACGGTTTGTCATCGCCAAAATGCGGATTACGCAGCGTATCACCGAGCTGGATATTGAACTTGTCGTAGTTGATGTTGTGCAAGAACATGTTCATCCGCGCCAGGTTGTAGGTGGTATGGTTGAGCTCCTGCCCCCAAAAACCGTCTTCAATAATGTGGGCGTCAAAGTGTTTTTTGGCTTGCAGCAGCAGCGAGCCAGAACCACACGCCGGGTCATAAATCTTGTTGACGCTGGTTTGCTTGTGCATGGCCAGTTGCGCAATAAGTTTGGACACGTGTTGCGGCGTAAAAAACTCGCCGCCGGATTTGCCAGCATTGGCGGCGTAGTTGGAGATAAGATACTCGTAAGCATCACCGAAAAGATCGATGTGACTCCCCTCAAAATCGCCAAAATCTAATTCTGCCACCCCTTTGAGCACTGCCGCCAGACGTGTATTTTTGTCTTTTACCGTATTGCCGAGCCGGTTGCTGGTGGTGTCAAAATCAGCAAACAAGCCTTTGATATCGTTCTCTGAAGGGTATCCGCTGGCTGACATTTCAATAGCCGAGAAGATGTCAGCCAAATCGGTATTTAATTTTTCGTTAGTATTAGCACCTGCGGCGATGTTAACAAACAAATCGTCTGGGTAAATGAAATAGCCTTTGGTTTTAATGGCGTCGTCTTTGATTTCCGGGGTAATGACGCTCCGGGGGAGAGTTGCATACTTAACGCTGTCATCGCCGCCTTCAATGTAATTGGCAAAATTCTCGCTGATGAAGCGGTAAAACAGCGCGCCTAAAACGTATTGCTTAAAATCCCAGCCATCCACTGCACCGCGTACATCGTTGGCAATCTGCCAGATCTGACGTTGCAGTGCGGCGCGTTGTTGGGTGCTTGTCATGGTAATACTCCGGTTTTAATACATTTTTGGTAGCAAAGGCTCATAATTAGTCCTGCATTATAACGATTAAGGATGTTCTAATCATTTCGAATCGCCACTAAGTTGTGTGAATCGCAGGGATAATAGCGATTGATTAATATTTAGATGATGCACGGATAACGATTTGCCCAGTATTCCCCCCAAACGTCTGACTGAAGGGCTGGTGCCCCTTTGATAGCTGTTGGCCTTGCCTGACAGGAAAGGAGAGCGCTTTCGGGCCCATAGACGCATATGTTCATCATGCAGTTTTGCCGACGGCGCAGAAACGCAAACTGTTTCCAGTCCGGCCAGTGCCCTGATGTGTGATTGCGGTGGTGCATCATCCTGCTGTCGAATCCAGGATTGTCCACATGAAAATGTGCTTTGGGTTTACCGTAATGATCACGATCCCTTTGTGTATTAAAAACAGACAATTAAGGTTCCTGTTTATGGATAATTACCTCATCTGCCTCCTTACGTATTTTTGGCGCGTGCCCGTAGCTCCTGCATACCTGGGCCATGCCAGTCACGTCGGTGCCCACACATCCAGCAGGAGCAGCTACACGGTGTTTGATAATGATGGCCCAGATGCTCCGGGCTACCGTCACCATTCGCGTTGTCATGTTGTCGTTTCTGTTTCATTCGACGCATATGATGGCGTCGTTCTGCACGGGTTCTCATCATGGTTTCCTCATATTGAGCGCGGTCGCCAGCCGCGTGGTTATGAGGACAGTCATTTTGAGATTCGGGGGCTTCATCAGTTATATCCTGTTCACTACATGAGAACCGGCAACCTTCAGCAAGGTATTGCCAGAGGTGCGTTTCGGCATACTTTGCTGCGCTGAGAAAGAACGTCACATTTTGACGACAAAAATAAAAAAACAGGGCAGCTCAGTCATAAAAGACTGAGCTGCTGTACCTCACGGCTCTCTGCTTTCTATCGTCAACAGACTGTCAATATAGTCAGCATACCATTGCATCATTTCCCGCCTTCCATCCAGATATTGTGCATGGTTATACGTCCCGCGAATTGAGTTCTTATCCACGTGAGCCAGCTGCATCTCTATCCACGCAGTATTAAAACCTTGCTCATGCAAAATGGTGCTCATTGTGTGCCGAAAGCCGTGACCGGTAGCTTTGCCATCGTAGCCGATACGTTTGATCACCATGTTAATACTGGCTTCACTCATCGGTTTGTTGATATTGCAGCGTCCAGGAAACACGAGTTGATACTGACCGGTATAAGAGCGGAGTTCCTGCAGGATGGACAGAACCTGGTCTGACAAAGGCACCAGATGCTTACGGCGCTTCTTCATACGGCTTTCAGGGATCGTCCATAACGCATTCTCCAGATCAAACTCTTGCCATTCTGCAGCGCGAAGTTCAATCGTACGAACCCCCGTCAGTAGCAGCAGACTGGTTGCCAGACGCGTAATACAACTACCATGGTAATCAGTCAGACTGGCAAGAAATGCGGGTAGCTCGGATGCCTGAAGGTGAGGGAAGTGCTCGGTCTTTGGTGCAGTCAGCGTACCGGTGAGTTCCGCTGCCGGATTAATAGTCGCACGTCCTGTTGCAATGGCGTAGCGGAAGATCTGATTGCAGTACTGCCTGACCTTACGGAGTTTCTCCAGCGAACCACGTTTTTCAATCAGGCGTAAAACCTCCAGCATCTCCAGAGGTAGGATCTCCGTGACAGGGCGTTTGCCCACATGAGGGAAAATATCCTTCTCCAGTGCTTCCAGAACGCTCTCAGCGTAGCTTTCCGACCATGAGATGCTCTTGTGCTTATGCCACTCCATAGCGAGCGCTCTGAAGGTATTTACGACGGATATCTTTTTGGCGAGTTTTTCGAGCTGCTTTTTCTCGCTGGGATCGCCGCCATCAGCAATTACCTTTCTGGCCTCATCGCGTTTTACACGCGCATCAGCCAGAGAGACTTCAGGGTAAACGCCGATAGATAACTTTTTCTCTTTACCGGCGATACGGTATTTCATACGCCAGTAGCGTTTTCCGGTGGTGGTAACCAGAAGAAAAAGGCCACGTTCGTCAGAGAGTTTATAGTCCTTCTCTTTAGGCTTGGCGGTCTCTACCTGCCGGGCTGTCAGTGCCATATGGGGGCCTCAAATTTCATTGAACACAATGAGCCCCCTGAAAAGCCCCCAGATACAACTTGATTAAGGTAGAGTTGAGTTGAGGTCAGTGGAGTTCGGAATGTTATAAGGTGGTGTATGACAGTGATTATACTTGAGTTTTGTGGAATTTGGGAGACGTACATAGAAGTGAAAGTGGTGCCCGGACTCGGAATCGAACCAAGGACACGGGGATTTTCAATCCCCTGCTCTACCGACTGAGCTATCCGGGCAACGGGGCGCATTAAACCGTAAAGCGCTCATGGCGTCAATGAAATTTCCTGCAAAATGATTTGTTTGCTCAACTTTGCAACAAATCGTGCATCAGGTGAATAAAAATGATATATCGCAGCCGGTGAAAGTAGGCTCCCGTATGTCAGGCGCCGGGCGATTTGCCATGTTTTGGCCACACCGGGCTTGTCTGATTAAGGCCGTGTCAGTGACCTGGCCGCGCGTTAATCCTGCTTTAGGTTAATGCACCGGCGGTGCGGCACTGGGCCAGACGTAAAATATCTTCTGCCAGCCGGCGGGCGGTATCAATGTCGGCGGCGCTGCGATTGACCAACAGACGGCTTAAACAGCCTTCCAGAACTAACTCCATCTGCTCAGCCACCATTGAAGGATCGTCAACGTCGAGCTGGCTCAACAGAGCGTGCGTATATTCGCGGGCGACGCGCTTTTGGTGCGTGGCGAGCTGATGTATTGGGTGTTCTCCGTCCGGGAAAAAGCTACAGGCTGCGATGAATAGACAGCCGGGATAGCGCGAGTTGGCGACGCATTCGGTGAGGGTATCGTAGCGGGCCAGCAGCTTACGCTGCGGGCTTAGCGTATCGTCGTGAATCAGTTTGTGGCGCCAGGCGTCAATTTGCTGGCTATGGTAGCGTAAGGCGTCATAAAGAAGCGCTTCGCGATCGGGCCAAAAACGGATTAGCGCTTCAGGTTTAGCCTGAACCGCTTCTGCAACCATGTTTAGCGTAGTGCTGGCAAGCCCGTGTCGCTCCAGCAACTGTAAAGCCTGTTCTAACACATCTTCGCGTTGCACCATGTTCTCCTTACCTATTCCCGGCGACTCGACCGTATCAAGTGTTGTTTACCGTAAGTGATTGTGCAAATGCGTGCGGAAAGCTTCTGCTTTCATAAAACCTGTCACGCGCGATTGCGGAATTTCCCTGCCCTCGGTGTCAAAAAAGAGAATAGTAGGCAGCCCCAGCACCTTCAGGTGCTTTAGCAATGCCACGTCATCCGCACTGTTTGCCGTAACGTTCGCCTGTAGCAATACGGCGTGCTTCAGCTCGGCCTGCACCCTTGGGTCGCTGAACGTATATTTTTCAAATTCTTTACAGGCGACGCACCAGTCGGCGTAGAGATCCAGCATCACCGGTTTTCCCTGTGCCTTGGCCAGCGTCTGCTGAAAAGACGCGATATTAGAAATGCGTGAAAAATGCAGTGATTTTTGGGCGGGCTGCGCCGTTGAGCGGCTAAAGACCCAGTCCTGTAGCGGCCGGGCGGAAATTATCGCGGCGCCTAGCAGAATAATTTGCAGCACTTTGGCGATGCGGCGCTCGCTGCGCAGGCAGGTAATAAATGCCCAAATAAAGAAGGCGAGGCCCAGCAGGCTCCACAGGCGCATTCCCCAGACGTCGCCAATAACACGCTCAAGAAGGAAAGCGGGCAGCGCCAGAATAATAAAACCAAACGCAATTTTGACGTTTTCCATCCACGGGCCGCTTTTGGGCAAGAGTCGATTACCAAAAACCGTAATGAGGATGAGGGGGAGCCCCATGCCCAGCGCGTACAGGTAAAGCGTACTACCGCCAAGCCATACATTACCGCTTTGCGCAATGTATAGCAGGATGGCGCTCAACGGTGCGGTAGTGCACGGTGAGCAGATTAGCCCGGCGATGGCACCCATAACAAATACGCCTCCGGCCGATCCGCCCCGCTGGCGATTGCTCATTAAAGCCAGCCGGGTCTGGAGCGAAGAAGGAAGCTGAAGCGTAAAAACGCCGAACATGGATAGCGCCAGTAAAATAAAGAGTGCGGATAGCCCAATCAGCACCCAGGGCTGCTGCAATGTACCCTGAAACTGCATACCGGCCGCGGCGATAATCAGCCCCAATGCCGTATAGGTGAGCGCCATCCCCTGCACGTAAATCAGTGCCAGTATACATGCGCGCGCGCTGGAAAGCCGGCGCTGGCCGCCGAGAACAATACCTGAAATCAAGGGATACATCGGTAAAACACAGGGCGTAAAAGCGACGCCGATGCCGATCAGTAGCGCCCATAGCATAGTGAACGGGCGCTGCGCCGATGGTGCTTCAGAAGAAGGCAGGGGGGCCGTCAGGGCCGGTGTGGACGCGGCAGCCGGTTGCTGCTGCACGGGCGCGACGGCGCTTAACGGTACGCTGTGCGTTTCTGGTGGATAGCAAAAGCCCGCTTCGGCGCAGCCCTGCCAGGTCACCTGTAGTACCCCGTCTTTCTGTGCAGAAATGAGCTTCAAATTCAGCGCGATCGGCTGAGGGTAGATTTGGCTTTTGCCAAAAAACTCGTCCTCGTGCCAGGTTCCGGCGGGAAGCTCAAAGTTCTCTAATGTCGCCTGCTGCGGGACAACGCGAATTTGCTGGCGGTAGAGATAATAGCCGGGTTTTATCTGCCAGTTTAGCGTGACGTTATGCCCTCGCTGGCTGAAATCAAACGCGAAGGCCTGTGCAGATGAGGCAAACTGCGGCTGGCCGGGCTTATCGAATAAGCCAGCGAAAGCCGGGGTGCTAAGTAGCAGTAGAATTAGTGTAAAGACGCGTACAGCCATGAGAGGTATTCACTGTCTCCTTGAAGAACGGGCAACACCAGCAATTCGGGTGTCTCATAAGGATGCCTTGCCTTAAGCGCTGCCAGCAAGGCATTGACGTTCGCTTTATCGCTTTTAACGATCATTTGCACTTCATACTCCTGTTCAAGCTTTCCTTGCCAGTAGTACAGAGATGTTGCGCCAGGCAGTAGCGTTGCACAGGAAGCGAGTTTTTCGTTCAGGACGTGCGCGGCCAGCTCTTGGGCGGTTGATTCATCGGGAGCGGTGCAGAGTACCACAACCGCATCGGGCGTTGTCATAGCGAACCTCCGTATCGGCAATCAGCGCAGACTATATCATGCGTAGCGCGCGTGGAGGGAGGATGAGATGTAAGCGGGCGTAAGGCGGCTGAGTAAAGCGGCCACCGTGCGGGGGCGGCCGCGAGGTCTGGCGCTAAATAATGAGGCTGCCAAGCACAAAACCCAGCATCACGCACAGGGTGATAGCAATTACGCCGGGAATAAGAAAAGCGTGGTTAAACACATATTTCCCAATACGCGTAGAGCCGGTGTCATCCATTTCCACTGCGGCCAGCAGGGTGGGGTAAGTAGGCAGTACAAATAGCGCCGAAACCGCTGCGAACGAAGCGACGGCGGTGAGAGGGCTAACCCCAAGCATTAGCGCAGCGGGCATCAGCGCTTTGGTTGTCGCAGCCTGCGAATACAGAAGCGTCGCGGCGAAGAAAAGCACGATGGCGAGCAGCCATGGGTAGTTATGCAGTAGCTCCCCGGCGACGTGCTGGATATCGCTGATATGATGTTTCACAAAGGTATCGCCAAGCCAGGCGACGCCGAGTACGCAAATACAGGCGCTCATGCCGGATTTAAATGTGCCCGCGTTCAGTATCTCGCCAGTATTCACTTTGCAGGTCAGGCAAATAAGCGTGGCGATGGTCAGCATAAATACCACAATCGCTTCATTGCGCGGCAACACCGGGTTGCTGATAAGGCCGACGGTATCGCTGATTGCCGTGGCATAAAACATCACGGCGATAATCCCGATGAGAAAGAGCAGGACCGAGCGGCGCGCGTGCGGTTTTATCTCGAAAACCTGCTCTCCGCGCAGCTTAATCTCGCCCAGAGCAAGGCGTTCCTGATAAACCGGATCGTCTTTCAGTTCACAGCCGAGAAAGTTACACACAATGGCGGTCAGCATGACGGCAACCAGCGTCGAAGGGATGCATACGGCGAGTAGCGTCAGGTAGCTCACTCCCAAAGGTTCGAGGATGCCGGCGAAAAATACTACGGCGGCGGAAATCGGCGATGCGGTAATGGCGATTTGCGAAGCCACCACGGCGATGGAGAGCGGGCGTGACGGGCGTATTCCCTGTTCTTTCGCTACCTCGGTAATTACCGGCATCGTTGAAAACGCCGTATGGCCGGTACCTGCCAGAATAGTCATAAACCAAGTGACCAGCGGTGCGATAAACGTAATGTATTTGGGATGGCGCCTGAGCAGGCGCTCGGCAATGCTCACCAGGTAATCCATGCCGCCCGCGACCTGCATGGCGGCGATGGCTGCGATGACCGCCATGATAATTTCAATCACATCAAACGGTATCGAGCCGGGGGTGATTTGGAACAGGAGCGTTAATACCAGAACACCTAGCCCGCCGGCGAAACCAATGCCAATGCCGCCGAGTCTGGCTCCTAAATAGATAGCCAGCAAAACGATGACGAGTTCAGCACCAAACATAGTGGTTATCCTTAAAATATTACAAAACTGAAATGAATATGTTATTTATTCGTATCTAATGAAAAGAAAAAAGGCACGTCACTGTGGACGTGCCTTTTTGCATTGTTACGCCGTACTCGCGTTATTGTTCGCTTTCATCGGTGTAGCGTTTCGCTTTGTAGGCCGGATGCATAAGGTTATTAACGGAGAAGATGTCGTCTAATTCGGTTTCTGTCAGCAGCCCTCGTTCAAGGACGACTTCTCTTACGCTCTTGCCCGTTTCCGCGCAAATTTTACCCACGATATCGCCGTTATGGTGGCCGATAAATGGATTCAGATAGGTCACAATGCCGATAGAGTTATACACGTAGCTCTCGCAAACGGCTTTGTTGGCCGTAATACCGATAACGGTTTTCTCCAGCAGGTTATAGCAGGCGTTAGTCAGAATGTGGATGGACTCAAACAGCGCCTGGCCTATCACCGGCTCCATGACATTAAGCTGAAGCTGTCCGGCCTCTGAGGCCATGGTCACGGTTGTGTCGTTGCCGATAACTTTAAAGCAAACCTGGTTAACCACTTCCGGCACCACAGGGTTTACCTTGGCGGGCATAATGGAAGAACCCGCCTGCAGTTCTGGCAAGTTAATTTCATTTAAACCGGCGCGTGGTCCGGAGGAGAGCAGGCGCAGATCGTTACAAATTTTTGATAATTTCACCGCCAGGCGCTTCAGAGAGCTATGTACCATGACATACGCCCCGCAGTCTGAGGTAGCTTCAATCAAGTCTTCCGCTGGTACAACGGGCAGATTGCTGACTTCTGCCAGCTTTTGTACCGCAAGCTGCTGATAGCCATCTGGCGTATTCAAACGCGTGCCGATAGCGGTAGCTCCCAGGTTTACTTCGAGCAGTAATTCAGCCGTGCGCATAAGGTTTTTTGTTTCTTCATTGAGCAACACGCTGAACGCGTGAAATTCCTGGCCCAGCGTCATTGGTACGGCGTCCTGAAGCTGCGTGCGGCCCATTTTTAAAACATTTTCAAACTCGGCGGCTTTACGCTGAAAACCTTCACCTAATTGATGGATAGCATCGACCAGTTTCAGGATGGATGCGTACACTGCGATACGAAACCCGGTGGGATAAGCGTCGTTAGTGGACTGGCATTTATTGACGTGGTCGTTCGGGTTTAGGTACTGATATTCCCCTTTTTGATGCCCTAGCAGCTCCAGCCCGATATTTGCCAGGACTTCATTGGTGTTCATATTCACGGAGGTACCCGCGCCGCCCTGATAGACATCAACTGGAAACTGATCCATGCATTTGCCGTTATTAAGCACTTCATCACAGGCGGCGATAATGGCGTCAGCAACTTTACGAGGAATCGTTTGAAGCTCTTTATTCGCCAGCGCTGCGGCTTTTTTCACCATCACCATACCCCGGACGAATTCAGGGATATCGCTGATTTTACTGTTGCTGATATAAAAGTTTTCAATCGCTCTCAGAGTGTGAATGCCATAATAGGCATCCGCTGGTACTTCACGGGTACCCAATAAATCTTCTTCGATACGAATGTGATTAAGCATGTGAACCTTCTTTTGCAAGCTGCCAGTTAATTACATCAGAACACGCTAAGGATATGCGGTTATTTATTGGTCGAGCCGACGATTATGTCCATGCAAGACGCGTTTGCCCCGATCATATGCTGTTATCAGCGAAAAGCCGTAATCTGGATCACTTATTACCTCGTATGTAGTATCAGGATTGCTAATATGTGAGCAGTATCACTGCCTGATAATTATTAGAGAAAAGAGAAGGCTTCGCATTGATTTTTGGCGGTAGCGCCTCCATCTCTAGCCCGTATGTGAAATGAATTCATGTTGAACGAAGTACACGAGAGCCGCTTTGCGGCGGAGATGACCTCAGGAGCTCTGTCAGTGCGTTGGATCCCTTTACTTGCTCTTTTCCTCTATGTCTATATAGAGATGACGATTTTTATTCAGGTCGCCCACGTATTTGGCGTTCTGCTTACCCTTATGCTGGTAATTTTTACCTCAGTCATCGGCATGTCGCTGGTCCGTAATCAGGGCTTTCGCAACCTTATCCTGATGCAGCAGAAAATAGCGGCGGGAGAAAGTCCAGCAGCGGAAATGATTAAAAGTGTGTCGTTGATCCTGGCCGGCGGGTTATTACTGCTACCGGGCTTTTTTACCGATTTCCTCGGCTTACTTTTGCTACTGCCACCCGTGCAGAAATTAATCACTCTGCGCCTGTTGCCTTACCTGCGTTTTTCCCGCGCGCCGGGCGGCTTTGGTCCGGGAGGAGAGAATGGTCAAACCTATGACGGTGAATTCCAGCGCAAGGGCGATACATCCTCGCGTCTGGAAGACCGCGATCGCGACGAGCGATAAAAAAACAAAAAAAATTTCCTCTTTCCCCTTGAAGCGGAAAAAGGCGACCCCATTACATCGTCACCCGCCGGAAACCCTGGTATGCCGGTGTAACCCATAAACTGATACGGACTTTCTCATAGGAGAGCTATCAATGAAAATTCGTCCATTGCATGATCGCGTGATCGTCAAGCGTAAAGAAGTTGAATCCAAATCTGCTGGCGGAATCGTTCTGACCGGCTCTGCGGCGGGTAAATCGACCCGCGGTGAAGTGCTGGCGGTAGGCAATGGCCGCATCCTTGAAAATGGCGAAATGAAGCCGCTGGACGTAAAAGTTGGCGACACCGTTATTTTCAACGATGGCTACGGTGTAAAAGCTGAAAAGATCGACAATGAAGAAGTGTTGATTATGTCTGAAAGTGACATTCTGGCGATTGTTGAAGCTTAATCTCACGTGAAAAACGTACGAATTTAAGGGAAAGATATTATGGCAGCTAAAGACGTAAAATTCGGTAATGACGCACGTGTGAAAATGCTGCGCGGCGTTAATGTTCTGGCAGATGCGGTAAAAGTAACCCTCGGTCCGAAAGGCCGTAACGTGGTCCTTGATAAATCCTTCGGCGCTCCGACCATCACAAAAGATGGCGTGTCCGTAGCGCGTGAAATCGAGCTGGAAGATAAGTTCGAAAATATGGGCGCGCAGATGGTGAAAGAAGTGGCCTCTAAAGCGAATGACGCTGCAGGCGACGGTACCACCACCGCGACCGTACTGGCGCAGTCTATCGTTAACGAAGGCCTGAAAGCCGTTGCTGCGGGTATGAACCCGATGGATCTGAAGCGCGGTATCGATAAAGCCGTTATTGCCGCCGTTGAAGAACTGAAAACGCTGTCTGTTCCGTGCTCTGATTCTAAAGCCATCGCTCAGGTAGGTACTATTTCTGCGAACTCCGACGAAACCGTGGGTAAACTGATTGCAGAAGCGATGGAAAAAGTCGGTAAAGAAGGCGTTATTACCGTTGAAGAAGGCACCGGTCTGCAAGACGAGCTGGACGTAGTTGAAGGTATGCAGTTCGACCGTGGCTACCTGTCTCCGTATTTCATCAACAAGCCGGAAACGGGCGCCGTAGAGCTGGAAAATCCGTTTATCCTGCTGGCCGATAAGAAAATCTCTAACATTCGCGAACTGCTGCCGCTGCTGGAAGCCGTAGCGAAAGCGGGCAAGCCGCTGTTAATCGTTGCTGAAGACGTTGAAGGTGAAGCGCTGGCGACGCTGGTGGTCAACACCATGCGCGGTATTGTAAAAGTCGCTGCGGTTAAAGCGCCGGGCTTTGGCGATCGCCGTAAAGCTATGCTGCAGGATATCGCTATTCTGACCGGTGGTACCGTTATCTCTGAAGAGATCGGTATGGAGCTGGAAAAAGCGACGCTGGAAGATTTGGGCCAGGCGAAGCGCGTGGTTATTAACAAAGATACCACCATCATCATCGATGGTATTGGCGAAGAGTCCGCTATTCAGGGCCGCGTAACGCAGATTCGTCAGCAGATTGAAGAAGCGACATCTGACTACGATAAAGAAAAACTGCAGGAGCGCGTAGCGAAACTGGCAGGCGGGGTTGCCGTTATCAAAGTTGGTGCAGCGACTGAAGTTGAAATGAAAGAGAAGAAAGCGCGCGTTGAAGATGCCCTGCATGCGACCCGCGCAGCGGTTGAAGAAGGCGTGGTTGCCGGTGGCGGCGTTGCGCTGGTGCGCGTAGCGGCGAAAATCGCTTCTCTGACCGGCCAGAACGAAGATCAGAACGTGGGTATCAAAGTCGCACTGCGTGCGATGGAAGCTCCTCTGCGTCAGATCGTTGCTAACGCCGGTGAAGAGCCGTCCGTTATTGCTAATAACGTGAAAGCGGGCGACGGCAACTATGGCTACAACGCGGCGACGGAAGAATACGGCAACATGATCGATATGGGTATTCTGGATCCGACGAAAGTAACCCGTTCTGCGCTGCAGTACGCCTCTTCTGTTGCTGGTCTGATGATCACGACCGAGTGTATGGTTACCGATCTGCCTAAAGATGATAAAGCTGACTTAGGCGCCGCTGGTGGTATGGGCGGCATGGGTGGCATGGGCGGTATGATGTAAGCCAGCCCGGGCTAAGCGGCGTCAGGTAACGTCGCTTACGGAGCTAGCGCGCCAGTCGCGTTCGCTCCGTAACCCACCGACAGTGATTAAGCGAAGCGCCGGATGTGATATCGTTCGGCGCTTTGTTGTTTCTTAAGCAGAATTTCTCGCCTCTCTTTTGTACCTGTGTTATTCCCAGGCGAAGCTATATAAAAGGCGTTGCATACCCATCCTGTAAGACAATTATTCATATAGCCTAATGGAATAGCGGTGCAGTATTAGCATCGGGAAATATGCGCTTACTGATAGCCACCCAATATAGGCAAAGAATTAGTATCTGTTCTGAAAATGTTCGTCGGTCTTATTTTTATGGGGCCGTGCTGGCGGTGTCGCCAATTACATTCATCCTGAAAAGGAATACCGTCTGTATTCGCCCGTTGAGTGTTTAAACAACGTAACTGCCTGATACTGTCCTCTGTTGCTACTGACTTAGAATAGCAGTGGGCGTTTGTTGTTGAGAAATGAGAAACCCAGGCGCTTAAAATGCGTGGGGAAAGCCGCGGGGATGGTGGATTATCGATCCCTTGCAAGATAATGTACGGGGTTACCACCTGAAAAACAGAGATATCCCGGCTGCGGCGCGGCAGGCAGCCTGTATAATTGATCGATATGACATGATATAAGGTCATAGCACTTGGGCAGCTCGTGTCCGCTTCATAACAATGAGGAATAACATGCGCGTAAAACTTTCAGCAGGAATGGCTGTGGCGGCACTGTTGCTGGCCGGCTGTAGCGCCAGTAATCATCTTACCGCCGGTGGTCAGGGCGTTCGTTTCGTCGAACAACAGCCCGGTAGCGAATGTACGCTGTTAGGAAACGCCAGTGGCGAACAAAGCAACTGGTTCTCTGGCCCGCAGGGTGAAGAGGGAGGCTCCATGCGCGGAGCGGCAAATGCGTTACGTAACCAGGCCGCAGCGATGGGCGGAAATGTGTTATATGGCGTTAGCAGCCCGACGCAGAACATGTTATCCAGCTTCGTGCCGACCGCCAGTAAGATGGTTGGGCAGGTCTGGAAATGTCCTCAATAGCGGCATGAGCTGGAATATTCTACGCCAGTATTGTAAGGAGCCAGCGTTGACTAGCGCTGGCTCCTGCGTTTTTAGCAGTCGTTAATAATCAGGCAGGCGGCGCTGATAGGGCCGTGAACGCCGACGACTTTTATCAGTTCGATATCCGCCGTAGAGCTGGGGCCGCTAATCAAATTAATGCACGAAGGCATCCTTTCCCCCTGTGATGCTCTCTGGTGCAGCGCCTGGGCTAGCTGGGCGACGCGCGGTATAATCGTGCTCTTGCGCAGTACGAAGAGCGAAGATTCGGGTAACAGACTTACAGAACGCCCGCGCTCGGCGCTGGAAAACAACACTACGCCGCCGGACTCTACCAACCCATACTCTGCGTAAACAACACCGACTTTTGCCCGCTCGGCGCGCGCAATATTTTCAGCGCCTGCGCTGGGATCCCAAACATCGGCCTGGAAAACATCGCGAAGCTTTGTAGTGATCCCCAGTTCTTCAAGACGCTTGTCACCGCTAACGATCGCCGGCGATCCGCCGTATTGCTCACACAGCCGCTGTGCTGCAGATCCCGCATCGGCTTCTTCAACCAGCTCGCAGTGAGTCAACATTACTTCTGAAGCCACCTTGATAAACGCTTCACAGCGCTGCTGCGCAGTCAGCTCGCTTAGCCGTGTGCGCGCATAATCATTGACCGGCACGTCGGGAGGAAGCGGCTGCTTACGCGCTTCGCGGCCTAACTGACGGGCGATATTGGCTAAAAATGCATCTCTATTTTCCATTATTTCTCCCCCCGGTCCTGATGCTTTTTAAACCAGGAACGGAAACTCTCGCCATCGGCTTCTGGTAAGTCGCGGGCCTCGGTCCACTCGCCGAGTGCGCCAATATTAATAGGCGCTTTGCCGCCTTTAATAAACCAGCTTGCCGCTTTGGCGCCGGCGACCATGCCCACTTTCCATAACCCGGGGTGGCTATTGGCCCAGGTGAATATACGGGTGGCTGTTTGTTCTTTTTTGGGCGTCATGCCTTCTTCCACCATGACCTGGCGGTGACGCAGTATCAGTTTTGAGAGAGGGATCTTGACCGGGCATACGCTATCGCACGCGGTGCATAGCGAACAGGCATACGGTAAATCTTTAAAATCCTGATAGCCGCCGAGCAGCGGCGAGAGCACCGCGCCTACCGGGCCTGGATAAATTGAACCGTATCCGTGGCCGCCAATGTGGCGATACGCCGGGCAAGTATTCATGCAGGCACCGCAGCGGATGCAGCGCAGAATATCGCGGAATTCTGAACCGAGCGCCTTCGAGCGCCCGTTATCCACCACCACCAGATGGAACTCTTCCGGGCCGTCCACATCTCCGCTTTCGCGCGGGCCGGTAAGCCAGGTGTTATACCCGGTGAGCCGTGCGCCGACGGCGCTGCGGGCCAGCATAGTGATTAATACATCCACTTCTTCGAAGGTGGGAGCAATTCGTTCCATTCCCATTACCGCGATATGCGTTTTAGGCAGCGTCGTGCTCATGCGCGCGTTGCCTTCATTGGTGACCAGGCAGACCGAGCCGGTTTCCGCGACGGCGAAATTACACCCGGTGACGCCGACTTCGGCGCTGAGAAAGTCTTTACGGATCTTGCGGCGAATAAACAGCGTCATTTCTTCGGGCGTATCCGCCCCGTCGTAGCCGAGTTTTTCATGCAGAACGCGCCGGATTTGACGGCGATCTTTGTGGATAGCCGGCACCACTACGTGCGATGGAGGATCTTCATCTAACTGCAGAATATACTCACCGAGATCGCTTTCAATTACCTCGACGCCGGCGTTTTGCAGGGCGGCGTTCATCCCGATTTCTTCCGTGACCATCGATTTCGCCTTCACGACCTTGCGCGCTTTCTTTTCTTTAACCACGCTCAGAATGTAGTTGGTCGCATCTTCTTTAGTGCTGGCGAAATAGACCTTACCGCCATTTTCCGTAACCTTTTCGGAAAGCTGATAAAGCAGGGCGTCTAAATTATCCAAAACGTAATCGCGGATCTGCTCGGCGCGATCGCGCCAGGCTTCCCAGTTACCCAGTTCATCGACCATTTTCTGACGGTTCGCGCCAATGCGTTCCTGAGCATTCGCCACCGCATGCCGCATAATAGGATTATTAATCTGTTCGCGAATGCGCTCTTTAAATTGAAGCTCGCTGGTTTTCAGATACATGTTTCCCCCTTAACGGCTCATCAGAACTTCGGCGATATGCATAACTTTGACCGGTATACCTTCACGGTGCATACGGCCGCCTATATTGATCAGGCAGCTTACATCGGCGCCTATCAGGTAATCAGGTTTGGCCTCCATCATATGGCTGACCTTTTCTTTTACCATCTCCCCTGATATTTCCGCCATTTTGACGGAAAATGTACCTCCAAAGCCGCAGCAGGTTTCCTGCGCATGGAAGGGCAGCAGTTCCAGCCCCTCAACGTGATTGAGCAGCATAATTGGCTCTTCCGTCACGCCCAGTTTGCGAAACAGACTACAGGAGGGATGGTAAACCGCTTTACCCGGTAAACGCGCGCCAACGTCAGTCATGCCCAAATGCCTCACGATAAACGTCGTCAAATCGAACATCCGCTCTGCGATGCGGTTAGCGCGTTCCGCCCACTCTGGCTCTTCGCTTAGCCAATTCGCGTAACTTTTTATTGCGTAAGTACACGAGCCGGCGGGAGATATTATCGGAAAGTCATTTTCCTCCAGCACGGTAATCAACTTTTTCATGCCGGGGATCGCATCCTGTACATACCCGCCGTTGATAGCGGGCTGACCGCAGCAGCCCTGTTTTTCCGGGAAATGCACCCGGCAGCCGAGCCGTTCCAGGAGCAGCACAGTATCGCGTGTCAACAACGGGTAAAAAGTGATCCACTTACCGTCACCACCAACGGTCTAAT
>CALYPF010000110.1 GCA_945271245.1 uncultured Enterobacteriaceae bacterium
TTAGACCGTTGGTGGTGACGGTAAGTGGATCACTTTTTACCCGTTGTTGACAGCTTAGGGCGGTGCCTGGCCGAATTGGATATATTAAAGCAGGATGGGAAGACGCATTTTACCGCGTTTTTTAAAAGTAACCCGCACGAGGGTATTGTTTGATGGCAGGTTCATGCACGCCGCTTTCGGGCAGCGTAAGCTACAGAGCAGCTATTTTCGGTAGCAAACTATCTATTTCAAAAAGGCTATCAGTGGGGCAGTAAAACCTCTGGCGAAGCCTGGGTATGTGGCACCAGTTTTGAAGAAAATATCAAATTATTATCAGCGAGTTAGTTGAAATTAAGCGCTGACGATAGCGTCAGCCAGTGGACAAGCAATTTAAAAATGGTCAAATGCAGACTGTGCCTGCATGACAATATGCTGTCGATCGCATCCTGGTGAAATACAGGACGAGTGTTGGGCCAGAAGAGAAAAAAGAGGCGCTTACTTTCCGGGGGAGCAATCAATAAACGGGGGCTATATTAATTTTGTGTAATCCTTCGTACGCTGAGGCAGCCCTGCGTGTGCCAGCATAAGAACGTACAAACGTGGGTGGGATAATAACGGGTGCCTGAAGTAATGTCAGGAGAAAGGCACTGAGCGGGGGAACGGGCGCTATTACATCTTCCGGTTTATGGGGCACTTAACAGGCCTTTTTAACAGAATCTTATTTGGTTTTTTAAGGTGTAAACTAAATTATCCACCAGATGTAAGGGATAAGGAGAAAAGTAAGAGACAGTCAAAGCAATAAATAAATGATTGTGATCCTTTTCATGTAACCAGCACATATTTTTTTATGTTACTTCTTATAAAGCGCCATTATTTTATCTAATTTATTGAAAATGAGGTTTATTTTATTCTCCCCGAAGAAACCTCCTCGCCTTGCCTGCCATTTGTAGTTTTACAATGTTTGTCTAAATTTCAAAATATTAACGGCGGCAGGCGCCGTGCCCTATTGGCTGACCGAATAACGGGTGAGGTCATTATGCAAAAACGACGTTTTATTACTCTTTGTGCAGGCGCAGGGCTATTGGCGCTCTCTGCATCCGGCCACGCCGTTACCAGCAGCGGCACGATTGCCGCAACGTTAACGCTCACGAATGGCTGTTTAATTAACGGTGCACCGGCACAAAGCGGTATCAATTTCGGTACGCTCGATTTTGGCACTCATCCGGCGACATTTTCTACGCTGACAGCGCAGCTAAGCGGTGCCTCAGGCGGGAACAGTTTTACCGTGCAGTGTACGGACGGGGCTGCCTACGCCGTACAGATTACCGGGAGCGCCAATACCGCCCCGACAACGGCAGCCGGTACTGCGGGTGCCGAGCCTCGTTATCTGGTCAGCACCACCAGCGCGACGCAGGGGGTTGCCTACAGTGTTTATAGCGATAGCGCCTTTAATAACGAAGTACTAAATAATGCGGATATTCCTGCAACCTCCACGGCGAATGGCATCAGCAGCTACACCCTGTATGGGCGAATACAGGGCGGTGGCAATAGCGTGACCGTACAACCCGGCATATATACCGATACGATAAATGTTAGCGTGACCTATTGAGCATTTTTCTCCGGCTTCGACGGGGGAATGGCCGGTGGCTCCCGGTTGTCGGGCTATCGTTAATGCTGGTATCGCAGGATATGCTGGCATTGACGTCCCAGTCATTCCCCGTCCGCGCGGCCATTGTGGCTGGATGTATTATCGGCGGCGGCGGGCAATATGGCACGCTGGATTTTGGCATACACAGCGGTGTGGCAACCGCCGACGTTAACGCCGCTTTTGTTCCCAATGGCTCGCTTAGTATTGCCTGTACGCCGGGGGTCACCCTGAATATGCAAATAGACGGCGGACAGCATTACACCACCGTGCGCCGCATGATTCGCGGCGGCGGTGCGCAGAGCGTCTCTTATCGCTTATACCGCAGCAGTACAACGACGGCGGCGAATGAAATTACGGTGGGTCAAACCGTTGCTATCAGCGCAGGCAATGGCAATAACATTTTGCTGCCAATTTATGGCGTAGCGCAATTGACGGGAAATAGTCCGGCCGGGGGTTACAGCGATCGGCTTACCGTTACGCTATCGTGGTAAGTAAAGGAGTTTTGATGTCGCGTTTGAATCTGGCGTTTTGTGGATGTTTATTATTACTGCTGCCCTGGCGCATATCGCAGGCCGCGGCGAATTTACTGATATGGCCTATCGATCCTATCCTGACGGCCAATGATAATGCGACTCCGCTGTGGCTTGAAAACCAGGGTAAGACACCGGTTACTTTGCAGGTGCGCATCGTGCGCTGGCGACAGGAAACAGGCAGGGAGCGCTATAGTTCCCAGCAGGATGTTGCGGCCAGCCCCCCGGTTATTCGCGTGGAGCCGCAGAATAAACAACTGGTACGTCTGATGAAACAAACCGCTGTCCCCGCGGGGCAGGAGTGGGCCTATCGCATTGTGGTGGATGAAATTCCCCAGCCATCGGAGGCCGGTTCGGCGGCGAATCTGGGCGTCAAATTACAAATGCGCTATTCCATTCCTTTATTCGTTTATGGGGAAGGGCGGACTACGCAGCGCGATGCGGCCAACCACGTAAGCGTTGATGCCTCAAAACTGGCGTGGGGTGTAATGGAGGAAGCCGGCCAGCGCCTGCTGTGGGTACGTAACCGTGATAACGTGCATGTCAGGCTCAGCCAGGTTTCTCTGGAAGGCGCATCCGGTAAAAATATTTTGGCCGATGGGCTGTTGGGCTATGTGCTGGCGGGAAGCGAACGGCGCTGGCCGCTGCCTTCTGCGTTTCGCTCGGCCGCTAAACTTACCGCCACGATTAATGCAACGCATGAGCAATGGCACGCTACGCCATCGCGCTGACGGTTCTCATGCTACTGGCCGTTAATCGCGCAGGGAAGGCGCAAACGGGAGATGATCCCCTTCCTGCGCCGCCCGACGCGCGGGCGATTGCGGCTCAGGCGCTTTATCATCTGGCGCTTTTCGTCAATTACAGAGACAGCGGCATTATCGCCGAGGCGACGCGGCGCAATGGGCGTTTTTATTTACGCTCGGCCGACTTGCAGCGGGCCGGCATTCCTGCCCGCTATATTCCCAACGGGAACATAGACCCCGATAGCATTGTGGGAGTCCGAAGCGAATATGATGCGCCCGGGCAGCGTTTGTTGCTCACCGTTCCTCAATCTTGGCTGCCCCATCGCCAGGTTGCGCTGGGCGAATCCCGCCCTCGTTATCATTCCGTTAGCGGCCGGGGAGCGCTGCTGAATTACGATATCTACGCCAGTCGGGCCCGGAATGGCGACGCCCGGATTTCCGCCTGGCATGAGGCGCGCATGTTTGCTCCCTCAGGAACGCTTAACGCGACCGGGACGTTAAGCGGCCGTGACGGCGGTGGGCAGGGAGGTGAGGGATATCGACGCTATGATACGTGGTTTACTTCTACCGATGATGAACGAGCCATTCGCTGGTCAGTCGGTGATGTAGTCACCGATGCGCTGAGCTGGAGTAATAGTGTGCGTATGGGCGGCGTTTCATACGGACGTGATTTTTCTTTGCGCCCCGATATAGTGACCTACCCGCTGCCTGCGTTTTCCGGTGAGGCCGCGCTGCCTTCGTCGGTCGATATTTTTATCAATGGCTACCGCAACGGCGGCGCGCGCCTCCAGCCTGGCCCTTTTACCCTAACCAATCTCCCCTATGTTAACGGCGCAGGGGAGGCTGTATTAGTAACGACCGATACGCTGGGCCGCCAGGTATCTACGACGCTGCCTTTTTATGTGGCGAGCGACCTACTGCGCCCCGGCCTTAGCGATGGCATGGTTTCCCTGGGCGCGCTGCGGCGCCGGTATGGCGTGGCAAATTTTGACTACGGGGCGATGGGGGGAAGCGGTAGCTGGCGCTATGGCGTAACGCCGTCATGGACGTTGGAAACTCACGCTGAGGGCGCACCATCTCTGGCGCTTGGTGGTCTGGGATCGCGAGTCAAATTAGGCCGCTGGGGAATAGCAAACGGAGCGTTGGCCTACAGCGATATGCGCGGCGAGGCGGGGCATCAAACAAACTGGGGCTGGCAGTATACGACGCAGTCATTCTCCCTGGCGACGCAGCATAGCCGCCGTCAGCGAACATACGGCAATCTTGCGCGCTACGAAACCGTACGTGCGGCAGACACTGGTGTACCGCTGGTCGGATTGAGTCGCAGCGCCTCACAGTATTCGCTGTCGTTAAACCTTAAGCGATACGGTAGCCTGGGCGCAGCGTGGATAGACGTGCAGGGTTTTGATGCGTCGCGGACCCGGCTGATGAATCTGTCATGGAGTAAAACGCTGTGGGGCAATAGTAGCCTGTATCTTTCCGGTGGACGGGAGTCAGGAACAGGAGGATGGAACATGGCACTGGTCATACAACTGTCGCCGGGTATACGCGATAGCGTTGCGGTGACTATGGAGCACACGCCCGCCTCTGGAGATACTCAGCGCGTGAATTATAGCCGCGCGATGCCAACCGACGGCGGCCTGGGCTGGGATGTAGCGCTGGCGCGGCAGGAGGCTACTGCAAATTATCAGCAGGGTACGCTACGTTGGCGTAATAGCCATATACAGCTTCAGGGTGGGGTTTACGGTCAGCGTGGTGCCTATACGCAGTGGGGAGAGATGTCCGGCGCGCTGGTCGCCATGGACAACCGTCTGTTTACGGCTAACCAAATCAACGATGCATTTGTGGTGGTTAGCACGGACGGCGAGCCGGCTGTGAAGGTGAATTATGAGCATCAGCCGGTTGGGATAACGGATAATAAAGGATACCTGTTGGTCAGCGGCGTTGCTTCTTCGTATCCCGGGCTGTATAGCATCGATGCGTTAAACCTACCGGTGGATATAGCGGTTAAGAAAACGGAACAGCGGCTGGCGCTGCGGCGCCACGGCGGTTATGTACTACGCTTTCCGCTTAAGCGCCAGCGGGCCGCCAATATTATCCTGCACGATAGCGCCGGGCAGGCCGTGCCGCTTTCCAGCCGCGTAAGCGGCGTGGCCGGGGGCGATGCGATTGTAGGATATGAGGGAATTGCCTGGCTTACCGGCCTGGAACGACGTAATGCGTTAACGGTAACGGCGCCGGATGGGCGACGCTGTCGGGTTCAGTTGGCGCTGCCGGCATCGGATGGCGGGCGTATACACACTTACGGGCCGCTGGAATGCCGTTGGCAGGAGGCGCGGTGAGAGCGATACGCCTGTTACTACTATGTTTGCTGATGGGGTTGAGCGGGCTGGCGCAGGCAGAATGTACGCTAAGCCGAACTAATGCCGTATTTGGGCAAGTCTCTTCATTTGCCGTTAACGCCAGCGCGCAAAACACCAGCGCAGGATTGCAGCTGGATTGCGATACCGTTCTGAATTTACTCACCTCCGATTTTGTGCGAGTGACCTATGCCGGGGCGTCATCATCAAGCGGAACGCGCGCGGTACTGCGAAATACCACGAGCTCGGATCAAAGCACAATCCCGGTGATGCTGTGCGCTGTTGCGGGCTGTGGCAGTGAACTAAATATCTCTGGAATTTACACCTGGAGCGGTAATACGCTGCTGGGGCTATTAACCAGCAAGCGCTATAGTCTGCCACTTTACCTGCGTACCGTGCCCGGTCAGTCGGTCAGCGCCGGAACCTGGCAGACGACTCTTTCGCTGAACGTAAACTGGAGTATTTGCTCGCTGGGCGTGGCGGTGTGCCTGGCAGCTCAAACCGGTAGTTCAACCGTAAGTATTACGGTCACGCTCGTGGTGACTAACGATTGCTCAACGTTGACCACGCCCGTACTGGATTTTGGCAGCGCGGCGTTGGTTTCAGGGTTCAGTGATGTACGCCAGACCATTTCCATTACCTGCACCAAAGGCAGCGTTTACACGGTCGGTATCAATAATGGCAATTACGCCAGCGGCGGCGCACGGAATTTAGCGAACGGCAGCTCTCGTTTACGCTATGAGATTTACAAAGGCACCGGTAACGATCGCTGGGGCGTTAGTGGGAATGAACGCTGGCCCAGCGGCGCATCGACCTCCCAGAGTAGCGATGGTTTACTGCGCACCTATGCGTATACGGCGCGCATCTTGTCCGGGCAGGCGACGCCGCCGCCGGGCAATTATAGCGATACGCTGGTGGTAGACGTAGCATTTTAACGCCCCGCTCGCGATGCGCGAATAAAGGCCGCCAGCGGCGAAGCGGCGCTGCCAAACAGGCGCTGGCGCTGCGCTAACAGCAGCTCACCGGTCGCTATTGCGTCTACCAGCGCATGGTGCGCCGGGTAATCAGGCAAATGATAGGCGCGCCGCAGGTCAGATAACCGGCAGCTTGCCCCATATTCTGGCGCGCCCGGCTGCGGCGTATTGCGTGCAATTCGTAATGTATCAAGCCAGATAATCGGCGGTTCCGGCAGGCCGCGTTGCGCCAGGTAACTCTGGATAAAGCGCCGCTCGATAACGGCGCCGTGTACCAGTAAAACTTTGCCGCCAAGCGCCAGCCAGAGTTGTTCAAACGCCGCGTCGATGGCCCAGCCGGTGCGCTGCATTTCCGGCATAATGTGATGCAGCGTAACGGCGGCAGAGGGCGCATCATCCCGGCTGTGAATCAGTAAATGGCGCGCGCTGCGCAGCGCAATCACGCCTTCCTGCATCTCTACCCAGCCCATACTGATAATGCGATCGCTGTCGGCATCAAGGCCGCTGGTTTCGAAATCGAGAATTAAAATAGGCAGTTCGCGGATATCCCGGTCGGCCGCCGGCAGCGGAAACTTGAGCAGCGCGCTCAGGGCGCCGGAGCCTAAGCCGCCATGGCGCAGCAGCGCCCGGCGGCGTTTCTCCAGTCCGCGCAGCGGATCCCGGCTAAAAAAAGAAAAGCGCATTGTTAACCGCCAAACGCCATTTTTGCTGCATCCTGGAAGCCGGAAAGCATGCGAAATGCATCTTTCAGATGCTGGCGTTCCAGGCTCCCAAAGCGCTCGGGATTGATACTGTTATCGGCTTCTTCACCCCGCTGCAGCGCATGACTTTGGTGCAAGTAACGCAGTTGCGTGACGTAGCGCCATGTCCCCAACATATCCTGGGCGGAGGCGTCGTTCAGCGCGCACTGTTGCAGCAGCGCCTGGATACGCTCTTCCGTATTTTGTTGAGGTATACCCGCGCTCAGGGCATGCAGGCGAACTATGTCGACCACGCCGTGGATCGCCGCGCGCTTAATATTGAGGATTTTTTCTTTATTTCCGTCTTTTTCCAGCACCAGATTGTGAAAAATCCCCAGCGGTGGGCGTATTTTCAGCGCGTTGCGCAGCAGGGCTTTCAGCAGGCGGGGATTATGATTGATGACCTGCTGGCGCCAGGCGTCCAGAGTGGCAAACAGCGCTTCATCGCCGGCCACGTGGCGAATCTCAATAAATACGTTTAACTTCAGCAGGCCATCATATTCCGGATTAGACGCCCATTTCCGGTAATAGTCTTTCCATACCGTTAGCCGCTGGCACCAGGCGGGCGTCGCCGCCATAAAGCGCCCTTCACACAGAGGATAGCCGCAGGCGGCAAGCCCTTTACACACGTACATGGCAAAGTGGCTGAACCACTGGCGATCGGTAGCGGTTGCGCTATCGGCGAGCAACAGCGCGTTATCCTGATCGGAGGCCAGGTGTACCTCATGGCGCGCGTGGGAGCCTGCCGCCATCCAGGACCATGCGCACGGCGCTTCGCCTAAATAGTCGATGGCCAGCTCGGTCAGGCGGCGAGTGACGGCATCATAAATCATGGTCAGTACCAGGCCGACAATATGCGGAGCGACGTTCCCGTCGAGCAGTGTTTCGAAAATAGCCTGGCGCACCGGCGTGAGATTAACCAGCGCGTCTATAGAAGCGGCGCGGCTGATTTGCTCTATCAGGAAAATTGCCTGCACGCTGTTTTTTTGGATGAGCTGCTGGGGCGTTAGCAGCCCAATGGGGCGAAACTCCCGATCAATAACCGGGATATTGCGAATATTGTGGCTCATCATCAGGCTGACGGCCCGCATGACCAGTTCGTCCTCAAATACGGTATGCAGATTGTCGGTCATCACCTCTGTCACCGGTACCTGGCTATCCTTGCCCGGCGCGATAACTCGCTTAGTCATGTCTTTATCGGTCATCATGCCAATCAGCGTTCCTTTATCGTTAACGATAAAGGCGCAGGATGTGCGTATCTCAAGGCTCATGAGCGTAGCGACCTGCTGCACCGACATGTGCGGTGCCGCTATGGCGATGCTGCGATTTGCCACATCTCCGGCGAGGCGAAAGAAGATACCTTTATCCTGCTCTGACCACTGTACGTTTAGCGCAGAATGTAGGCGGCGCCAGGCGCTCAGCGCTAATTGCGTCAGCACTTGGGGATAATCGGAGATACTGTCCTGCAGCGGTGCGTATGCCAGCCGATATAGCAGCGTATTTTCCAGCGCCAGAGTGTGATATTCCACGCGCTGTTCCTTCAGTGCGTGAAGAAGGCTAAAGCCAAAAATATCCTCTGCGCCGAGGCGGGCGCGCAGCGTGCCGTCCAGATGCCGCTGCTCAACGGCGCCGGTGCGTAAAATATAAAGGCACCCGGGCGGTTCGGCCTGAGTATTCAGGGGCATTCCTTTATCCAGCCATAAAATATCCACCTGAGCGGCTATCTTCTGAAGCACTTTTGAAGGTAAGCGATCGAAAGGCGGAATGGCGTGCAGGAAAGAGACGATATTGGGAAGAAGTTCTTCTGTCATGACGGACATCCTTGGTAACCGGCCCGCCAGTTATATCACAGGCAGACGTTTATTTTACGCGGTGGCGCCGTAATCGGCGTGAAATGTTGTGATCGGCCGCACGCTGAACCAATAGGGTAAGCCGAGCTAAATGGGCGTGTTAATAACTGGCCTGGCGGCCAGTCAGGGCATTTCAACGCAGGTTGTTGATAAGATTTTTTAATTTTATGTATTCAGAAACAGGCCGCGTAACCGATAGTGAGTAGAGTTAACTTGCGCAAAAAATCGTTATTTGCCGCCATGTTATGTGGCAGATAGCGTCTATACTCAGACAGCGGGCGGTCCTGGCCACGCGAGTCATAATTACTGCTATTAATATTTAATGTTGCCACTCATTTTTTATGTGGGATTAACCGTTAGGAAAATGTGCTTATTATAGATATTTGATAAGAGTATACTGCTGCGCTTGTGTTTTTATGCTGCTTTATTATTTCCGGGCAGGGCAACGCCGAATAGCGTTATCGGTATGCGATATGCTGTTGTTGAGGGTGTATGGCCATTTTGCTCTCCGCCTTTATTTTCTTAATACGAAATAAAATCGTGGTTTTGCACGGACTGTTTTCACCGTAGATCCTCCCATTTTCCCGAGGTGTGGTATGAATTGGATGGTAGATGCGTTTGCTACCTATCTGTATGGGATAAAGGTGATAGCCATTACACTGGCTACGCTAATGCTGATTAGCGGTCTGGATGACCTATTTATTGATATCGTTTATTGGTTTCGTCGTGCGCGCCGCTTTTTTACGGTTTATCGCCGCCACGCTTATATGAGTTACCGCGAGCTGTATAAGCCTGATGAAAAACCGCTGGCGATTATGGTCCCTGCATGGAATGAGACGGGCGTTATCGGGCATATGGCCGAGCTGGCGGCGACTACGCTGGATTATGAAAACTACCATATTTTTGTCGGTACTTATCCTAACGATCCGGACACCCAGCGCGATGTAGATGAAGTCTGCGCGCGTTTCCCCAACGTGCACAAAGTGGTTTGCGCCCGCCCGGGGCCAACCAGTAAAGCAGATTGCCTGAATAATATTCTCGATGCGATAACCCAATTTGAGCGCGACGCTAACTTTACCTTTGCCGGGTTTATTCTGCACGATGCGGAAGACGTAGTTTCACCGATGGAACTGCGGTTATTTAATTTTCTGGTGGACAGAAAAGATCTTATTCAAATTCCCGTCTATCCCTTCGAGCGTGAGTGGACGCACTTTACCAGCATGACTTACATCGACGAATTTGCCGAGCTGCACGGGAAGGACGTTCCGGTGCGTGAGGCTATTGCCGGGCAGGTGCCCAGCGCGGGCGTTGGTACATGCTTTAGCCGCCGCGCCGTGCTGGCGCTGCTGGCAGACGGCGACGGTATCGCGTTTGACGTGCAAAGTTTGACGGAAGATTACGACATCGGCTTCCGCCTGAAAGAAAAAGGAATGACGGAGATCTTTGTCCGTTTCCCGGTGGTGATGGACGAAGAAGCTAAAGGGCGTTTTTTACAGCGTAAACGCTCCTCAAACGTTATTTGCGTGCGCGAGTATTTCCCGGACACCTTTACCACCGCGGTGCGGCAAAAATCGCGCTGGATTATCGGCATTGTTTTTCAGGGTTTTAAAACCCATAAATGGACGCGCAACTTTAAGCTGAACTATTTCCTGTGGCGCGATCGGAAAGGGGCCATCAGTAACTTCCTCAGCTTTTTGGCGATGCTGGTTATGCTCCAGCTACTGCTGGCTTATCAGCGGCTGTGGCCGGACGCCTGGCAGTTTATGTCTATTTTTACCGGCGGCTACTGGCTGGCCACGCTGCTGTGGATCAACTTTGCATTAATGACCAACCGTATTATTCAGCGGGTTATTTTTGTGACGGTTTACTACGGGCTGGCGCAGGGAATGCTCTCGGTGCTGCGTCTGTTCTGGGGCAACCTGATTAACTTTATGGCCAACTGGCGCGCGCTGCGCCAGGTGCTACAGCACGGCGATCCGCGCCGCGTGGCGTGGGACAAAACCACGCATGATTTCCCGAGCGTCACCGGTCAAAACCGGGCGCTGCGCCCGCTGGGGCAAATTTTGGTAGAGCGGCAGGTTATTGATGAAGCCCAGTTAGAACAGGCGCTGACGCAGCGCATCGCCGGGCAGCGTCTGGGCGGCACGCTGCTGCATTTGGGCCTGGTCACCTCGCGTCAGCTTACCGAGGCGCTGGCGGAACAAAATCGGGTTAGCGCGGAATCGATAGACGCCTGGATGCTGTCTGAATCAACCATTGCATTCATGCCTGCCTCTGTGGCGCTGCATTACGCGGTGCTGCCGCTGCGGGTTGAAGGCGATACGCTGATTGTCGCCAGTGAAAATGGCATCGATCCCGTCTCGCTGGCCGCGCTGGCGCGTAAAGTAAAAAAACAAATTCGCTACGTGATTGTACCGCGCGGGCAGGTGGTGACCGGCCTGCGCCACTGGTACGCCCGCAGGCGCGGCGTGGACGATCGGGAGATGCTGCGCAGCGCCGTTACCCACGGCTGGCTAAGAGAGGAGCAGGCCGCTGCCATTTGGGCGCAATACGAACCAAGGCAATTATTGTTTGCTGAGATCCTAACTTCTCTTGGGGACATTAATAGTTCGGCCATGAACGCGCTGCTGCTGCGCCATGAGCGCAGCAGTCTTCCGCTTGGTGAATTTCTGGTGGCAGAAGGCGTGATTAGCCGCGAGACGCTGGCTCGCGCTCTTGGGCTGCAGCAAGAACTACAGGTTTCAATGACGGCGTTATTGAGCGATGCGGGCCTGTCTTCAGAACAACTCACTGATTTACAGCAGGAGCCGGCATGAGTATGGCTACCCGATACAGCCCTCGGCTGCTAAGTTTATTGGTCGCCTCGGTATTGAGCGCCGGAGCGCTGGGCGAAACGACGGATGTCGGCGCGCAGAAAATGGGGCTCAGCGATTATCGCTACTTTGTTATTTACCCTCACCTTGAAAAAGCCCTCGCCGCGCAAAAAAAGCGGGATGAGGCGACGGCGCTGCAGGAATTTGAGCATATTCACGGCCAGGCGCCGGATAATGTGCCGCTGACGCTTTATCTGGCGGAGGCCTATCGCACCTTTGGTCACAATGACAAAGCGAGCCGCGTGTTGTCAGAACAGTTGAAGAAGCATCCAGGGGACGCCCGGCTGGCGCGGGCTTTAGATGCCATTCCCGTGAAGCCTGAATCTGTGACCACCATCGAGCAGCTGCGCGCGCAGCAGCGGCGCTGTGATGCCGCGCCGTCTGCCCGCTGTCGCAGCGAGGTAGGCCAGAACGCGCTGCGCCTTGGGGAGCTGGAAAGCGCGCTGAAGCAACTGGAAGACGGTGCATTCGCAGCGTCTTCTCAGGGGCTGGCGCTGCAAAATGGAATCCTTCAGCGGGCTATCTATTTAAAACAGTGGGCGATGGCCGATACCCTCTTTGCGCGTTTGCAGCGACAAAACGCGCTAACGGATGAGCAACGACAGCAGTGGTTCGAGGTGCTGCTGGCCGGGCGGCTGGATTCACGGCTGGACGCACTGCGGGCGCAGGGCGCGTTCAACGATGCTCCGTCCCGGCTGGCGTATGCGGATGCGCTGGCGCGGCGCGGCGATACCCCGGCGCTGCAGGCCTGGTTAGCCCAGTCTCCGCCCGCATTTACCGCGCCGGAGCAGGAAAAAAGCTGGCTTTATCTGCTATCTCGCTATAGCGCAGATCCTGAAAAAGCGCTGGCGCGTTTTACGGCGAAATTCCCGGAAAATCGTCGCTATGTCGCGGGTGAAACCCTACCGGCGGCGCTCAAGGCCCGCAATTATGCTGCGGCGCAGCGTATTCTTGATGAATTACCGGGCAACACATTACTGGATGAGCGGCTGGCCGTCAGCGTCGCGCAGCGCAATAGCGCGGAAAGCGTGCGTCTGGCGCGCCAAATTTATGCGGCACATCCACGGGATAGCGCGCGTCTAGAAACGCTGAGTTATCAATTAACTCAGATGGGGCAGCCGCGTGCGGCGGCGGATTTGCTGCTGAAAGGCTATCCGTTCCCCGGGCGACGCGCGACGGCGCAAACGCTAATGCAGCGGCTTGCCGGGCTGCTGCAATCGCATCCGGAGTGGGCCACGCCGGCGCAGGTGGTGCGCCTGAGCCAGCCTTTGCCGGATGCCGAACAGCGGATGTTCCAGGCGCGATTGCCGGGCAATAACGCCTCCTGCGAACGCACCGGTCAAATTCTGGGTGACCTGTCGCCGGCCTATGATGCGACCGCCTGGCGCTCCCTTGGCGATTGCTACCGCGAATCGCTGCCTGGCATGGCGCTGTATGCGTATCAGCAGGCCAGGCAGCGCCAGCCGGATGCGTATAACAGCCGAACCGTCGCGTATCAGGCCTATCAGGTGCAGGATTATGCTACCGCCCTCAACGCCTGGAAAACGCTGAGGATCGCGGATATGAGCAATCAGGACGTGATGGCGGCGGCGGATACGGCGCAGGCGGCGAACGATACCGATGCGCTGGCGCGCTGGCTGGATGAAGCCCGGGTGCGCGGTATGGATAACAGCGAAAATTACTGGTGGCTTCACGCGCGGCGGTACGGTCCGGCGCAGTGGGCGTCGGCGCTGGCGGATTATAACCGCGCGCTCGAATACGCGCCGACGGTGCGCGCCTATATGTCGCGCGCGGCCCTGTATCGCCAGCGCGGCGAGACGGCAAAAGCCGTAAGTGATTACCAAAATGCGCTGCGGCTGGACCCAAATAATGCGGCTGTGCAGGCGGCGCTGGGCTACGCGCTGTGGGACATCGGGAGTATGTTTCTGCGCGCGCGGCGCTGGAAAAAGCCCACGCGATGCTGCCGGACGATCCGGCGCTGATCCGCCAGCTCGCCTTTGTGAATCAACGGCTGGATGATATTCCTAAGGCGCAGCGATACGCGCGGCTGGTGGTGGACGATTTGAATAATGAAGCGCAGGCGGCAAGGTTGAATGCCGCTCAGCGTCAGGAGCGCTTTGACTTTCGGCGTCTGCATGAAGATATGGGGCGGCGCTGGACGTTTAGCCTGGACTCTACGGTGGGGCTGCGCTCCGGTGCCGTCAGTTCTACCAACAACAACGTTGGTGGCTCCAGCCCCGGGCAATCTTATCGCAGCTACGGTCAGCTAGAAGCCGAGTACCGAATTGGCCGCAATGTCCTGGTGGATGGCGATTTGCTGTCCGCCTACAGCCGCGTATTCGCCGGCAGCGGCGACAGCGGCGTGGTGCTGCCGGTGAAAAACCCGATGCTTGGCGCCGGCGTGCGCTGGAAACCACTGCGTGATTATGTGTTTTTCCTGGCGCTGGAGCAGCAGATCCCGCTCGATCGCGGGCGCGGTGAATCTGACACCATGCTGCGCGCCAGCGCGTCTTTCCTGAACTCCGGGAAATACAGCGATGAATGGCATCCGAACGGCGCGGGCTGGTTCGCGAATAATCTGTATCTGGATGCGGCGCAGTATCTTCGCCAGAACAACCAGGCGTGGACCGCCGATTATCGCGCCAGCTGGCATCAGAAGGTCGCCCACGGGCAAACGCTGGAGCCTTATGCGCACGTGCAGGTCAATGGCTATCGCGATGAGCAAACGCGCGGCGCGCAATTGGGCGGCGTAGGCGTTCGCTGGAATATCTGGACGGGAGAGTCCCGCTATAACGCCTGGCCGCATAAAGTGAGCCTGGGGCTGGAATATCAACGCACGTTCCATACCGTCAATCAGAGCGCCGGCGAGCGGAATAACGCGTTCGTTACTTTGGGAGTCCGCTGGTAAATGAGTAAGTTACGCTATTTTTTACTGGGAATAATGCTGATGAGCGGCTGGGCACAGGCGATGAACGCCGTTATCTGGCAGCCTCAGGCGCGCGACGCGCAGTTGGGCGAGGCGCAGTGGCAGGCGCTAATGGTCAAGCTGCACCAGCAGGGGTTCGACACGCTTGTGCTGCAGTGGACGCGCTACGGCGAGGCGTTTAACGATGTGCAGCAGCAGGCGCTGTTTAAACGAGCGCTTGCGGCGCGCGGCGCGGGATTAAAGCTTATCGTCGGGCTGAATAGCGACCCCGAATTTTTCACCCGCCAGCGTCAGCCGCAGGCTTCGCTGGAGCGCTATCTGACGCGGCTCGGAAATCAGGATGTGTTTCAGGCGGATGGCTGGCTCAAAGGTATTGGGGCTGAGGCAATAGACGGCTGGTACATGAGCGCCGAGATAGACGATCTCAACTGGCGCAGCCCTGAAATGCGCGCTGCGCTGACGCACTGGCTGACGCAAACCCGGCAGCGCCTGCAGCGACGCGGCGGCAAACCGGTGTATATCAGCAGTTTCTTTGCCGGTAATATGGCGCCGCAGTCGTATCAGGCACTGATGGCGGATATAAGTACGACCGGGGTGCGTGTATGGGTACAGGACGGTGCCGGGGTGGCGAAATTAAGCCCCGCGCAGCGCGCGCTTTATCTGGACGCCAGCGTAAGTTGCGAAACGGCCGGCGCCGCTCAGGGCATTGTCTATGAACTGTTTAGCGTGCTGCCCGGGAAAACGTTTCGTGCGCAACCGATGCCGGATAGCGCAATACGCCAGCAGCTCGCGCGCACGCCGCCGTGCGGTAAAGACCGGGTGTTTTTCTCGTTACGCTACCTGCCGCTGGCGCACGGGACGCTGCGCCACGATTAACGTTTTCAGTGGCTCCCCGCTACGGGCGCGGAGCCATTTCAGAACGGCGGTTGCGTTTTGCCAGCATATTGCTCATATCGCTGCCTGAAGGCTGCTGATAAATCCCCAGCGCAAAATATTGTGCAATAGCGTACATATATTCAAAAATTTCAGACTGCGTGTCTTCGTAATCCGCCCAAAAAACGTTAGACGTAAAACAATAAATTTCGATAGGCAGGCCTTCGGACGTGGGGCTTAACTGGCGTACCACCAGATACATATCTGTGCGAATATCATCGCGCTGTTTTAAATATTCCAGCACGTATTTTCGAAACAGGCCGAGGTTGGTAATACCGTGGTGAATAAGCTGATCGTCATTAATGCCGGTAATTCTACTGGTCAGATAATTGGCGATACCCTGATATTTTTCCGGCGACATAACGCGCAGCCTGTCGAGAAGATCGACGGTGGCGAAAATAATGCTGGATTGATCGATAAAGAAACTGCGCTTAATTCGCCGCCCGCCCGAGGAAAACATAGGCTGCCAGTTGGTATAAGGCTCGGTTATAAAATTTTTGGTCGGCACGCGTGAAACGGTGTTATCCCAGTTTTGAACGGTTATGGTGTGCAGTGCGATATCGGTGACTTCGCCGCTAATATTCATTTGCGGCATCTCAATCCAGTCCCCCAGTTGAATCACGTTTGAGGAGGAGAGCTGAATATTCGCCACCAGGGAAATCAGGGTATGCTGAAAAACAAACATCAGTACGGCGGCAACGGCGCCAAGGCTGGAAATAATTATCGTCGGCGAGCGGTTAAACAGCGTGGCGACCACCAGAATAGTCGCTATTGACGACACGACAATTTTGGCGATTTGTATATAGCCTTTAATCGAATGCGATTTAACCCCGTTTTTACGAATGTACGCGCTGTTAGTTGTGTCCAGTAATTCATTGATCAACATGGTGATATTGATAATGAAAAGCACGCCGCAAATGGTACGAATCGCATCCAGCAATCCTTCAGGCAAGCCCTGGAGAATTTGGGAAAGCACATAGACCGTCACGATAGGCACAATGTTAGCCAGGTGACGCGAAATGCGCATATCTTTATCCAGCGGGTCGGGCTTTTTATTGGTATGCAAAATAAAGCGGCGCACGATGCCCAGCAGGAAATACTTACAAACTACGGCTGAAATAAAGCCTGACAACAGCATTATGAGGATCGCCAATAGCGAAAAGGCGATTTGATTTGAACGTATCCATTCCCATATCGAAAGCATATCTTGCATGTGTGTGTCCTGATATCATGCGGGATGTCGCAACATCATGGCGTACTCCTTCTTTATTTCTATACGAAAATTGGGAATTTCCGCAACCGGAAGCGTCTATTTTTCCTGCGATCGAGAAAAATAAATCGCTTCACCGGAACTGTTCCTGCAAATAAAGAGAACCGCGTAGTTTATAGATTATTATCGGGCAGCGCATGCGTCTTTACTGTTACCAACGGTGCAAAACTGATCCACCCCAGCGGTTGAAAACTGATCCA
>CALYPF010000111.1 GCA_945271245.1 uncultured Enterobacteriaceae bacterium
GAACGCGCAGCGGTGAGTTCCCCGCCCGACGGGAAATATGGCAACACGCCGGTTATGCCCCGGCTCAGCGCCGGGGCGCGGTAGCGTTAACTCCCCCGATAGGTTGAATAGCCATACTGGCTCAGCGGCAGAGGAACGTGCAGCGGTGAGTTCCCCGCCCGACGGGAAATATGGCAACACGCCGGTTATGCCCCGGCTCAGCGCCGGGGCGCGGTAGCGTTAACTCCCCCGATAGGTTGAATAGCCATACTGGCTCAGCAGCAGAGGAACGTGCAGCTTCTGATTTTTCTCCGTTACGGTGAAAATAACCGGAATTTCAGGGAAGAAGCTACTCATATGCTGTGACTTAAAGTAATCGCCGGTGCGAAAGGTGACTTTGTAGGTGCCGGGCTGCATATCCTGAGCCGCCGGATAAAGCGAGCCGACTCTTCCATCCTGATTCGTTTTAGCCTGTGCAACCGAACCCAATCGTCCCCGGTTTTCTTCGCCAATTCCACCGCGACACCTTCAGAAGGCCGCCCGGTTTGCTGATTAAGAATATGAACGCTTAATGTTCCCTGCGGGGCGGCCAGCGCTGCGCAGCTCAACAGACATAACCCCGAAATAATGGCTAATTTCATAATGATTCCTTGTTAGATAAATTTTAGACCTGTATGGAGCACTCACGCGACTAACTGACCTTACTCGCGGTTTATCACCAGCTATTATCTGGCATACAAGATCTGCCAGCGTTACAACTGTAGCAGCTAAAAAACGATTGCCCCGTTTCCAGGCACTTTTATAGGAGGTAAAGCCCTTGCGTTGAATCAGAGGGCAAGATTAACAGCGTAAGCACACTGTATTAACGAAGAGCATCGTGACAGAAACCGGGTAAACACATAGCCAAATTACCAACAAAGGGCATTCTGAAAGCATAATAAAACGCCGCTATTGCGGCGTTTTGTCTATCTGAATGTGCATTAACGGCGATTGCCGAAAATACGCAGCAGCATCATAAACAGGTTAATGAAGTCCAGATACAGCGTCAGCGCGCCCATGATAGCATATTTGCGCATATCATCGCCGCTGCGGTTTTCCATTTGCTCGCCGATAGCCTTTAATTTCTGGGTGTCGTATGCCGTCAAACCAACGAATACCAGCACGCCAATATAGGTTACCGCCCACATCAGCGGAGTGCTTTTCAGCCAGATATTGACCAACGATGCCAGCACAATGCCTATCAGCCCCATAAACAGCAAGCTTCCGAAGCGGCTGAGATCGCGCTTAGTGGTATAGCCATAAAAGCTCATCGCGCCAAACATACCGCCGGTAATCAAAAAAGCGCTGGCGATTGAAGAATAGGTATATACCAGGAAAATACTGGCAAACGTTAACCCGGTTAGCGCTGAATAGAGCATGAACAGGCCGGTTGCCACACCCGGGCTAAGTTTGTGCACCATGCCAGAGAGTACGAATACCAGCGCCAGCTGCGCAATCACTAAACCGAAAAACGTCAGTTTACTGGAAAACACGAACATCATTACCGCCGGTGTATTCGCGGCAAACCAGGCAACAAACGCCGTTAATAAAAGCCCGCAGGTCATCCAGCCAAAAACCTGCGCCATATAAGTTTGCAGACGACTGCCGCTTTGTATAATCGACGAGCCGCCGGATTGTGGGTATCGATCCATGAAACATCCTCGTGGTTAGAAAACAGAGTTAGGTAATGACAAACGACTAACCCGCTGCGCGCCGAATGCCACTATTGGTCATTGCAATAAGACTACCACATTTTCACAGCACTCTGACTACCAGCGCTGCGCCGCCTCACGATCGCTATCGCGCGCTTCGACCCAGCGAGCGCCCTCATCCGTCGCCTCTCGCTTCCAGAACGGGGCGCGGGTTTTCAAATAATCCATAATAAACTGCGCCGCTTCGAACGCCTGGCTTCGGTGAGCGCCGGTGACGCCGACAAATACAATTTCATCCCCCGGCCACAGCTCACCGACGCGATGGATAACCGAAACCCGCTGCAGCGGCCAGCGCTGCCGCGCCTGGGCGACTATCTCTGCGAGCGCTTTTTCCGTCATCCCGGGATAGTGCTCCAGCGTCAGGGCGCTGACATTATCGCCCAGGTTATGGTTACGCACTTTGCCAGTAAACGTCACCACCGCCCCGTCTTCATCGCACTGGGATAGCCAGCTATATTCTTCGCCGACGTTAAAACCGGCTTCGCCAACGCGGATCCGCGTATCAGTCATTGCTTAACCTCCCGTAACGGGTGGAAAGAAAGCTACTTCATCGCCATCCTGCAAAGGATGCGTGAACTCCACCAGCGTCTGATTAACCGACGCCAGCAATTTCCCGCGCTCTAGCGCCAATGCCCAGCGTTCCCCGCGTTCGGCCAAATGCTGGCGCAATGCTTCTACATTTGAAAAGGTGGCGGGCAACGATACATTATCGCAGGCGATAAGTTCGCGCACCTGCGCAAAAAACAAAACATTAATCATGCGCTTTCACCTTAAAATCGCCAGATTTACCGCCGCTTTTTTCCAGCAGGCGCACCGGCCCAATCACCATATCTTTTTGAACTGCTTTACACATATCGTAAATAGTCAGCGCCGCCACCGATGCCGCCGTTAGCGCTTCCATCTCCACGCCGGTTTTCCCGGTTAAACGGCAGCGCGACTCAATGCGCACCCGATGCGCCTCACCATCTGCCTCTAACTGAACTTCAACATTGCTGAGTAATAATGGATGACATAGTGGAATCAACTCCCAGGTGCGTTTCGCTGCCTGGATACCGGCAATACGTGCTGTAGCAAATACGTCGCCTTTGTGGTGGCGGCCTTCAACGATCATCGCCAGCGTTTCAGGGCGCATCGTGACAAAAGCCTCGGCGCGCGCTTCGCGAACCGTATCCGCTTTTGCGGAAACATCAACCATGTGAGCTTCACCCGCCGCATTAATATGCGTCAACTGCGACATAACTCACCCCTTCAAATGTGGATGAAAATTACAAGGGCGCGTGCGCGCATCTAGCTGGGGCGCGATAATATTCTCCCAGGCAGTTCGGCATGCTTTCGTGGAACCGGGCATCGCAAAAATCAGCGTACTATTCGCTATGCCTGCTATCGCGCGCGACTGAAGCGTAGAGGTGCCGATTTCCTCGAAAGAAAGCATCCGAAATACTTCACCAAAGCCGGCGATCTCCCGGTCAAACAGCGGTGATAGCGCTTCTGGCGCGCAGTCGCCCTCGGTAAAACCGGTGCCGCCGTTGATTAAGATTGCCTGTACATCATCGCGCGCGATCCACTCTGAAACCTGCGCGCGAATAATGTAAAGATTCTCCGCGACTATCGCTTTCGCGACCACGCGGTGCCCCGCTTCCTGCGCGCTGTCTCGCAGGTAATGGCCAGAGGTATCGTCATCCTCACCGCGGCGGCTGGATATCGTCAGTACCGCAATGCGGACAGGTATAAATTCGCTGTTTGCCTGACTCATCGAATTCTCCTTATATCAAACGCCTCGCCGAACCGTTCACGTCGCCGGTGCGCGTATATATTTCATGTTTATAGTTGACCCACGCGTTTGTTGTCGCCCAGGCCGGAAGGTGCCCGACATCACATAACCAGAGAGAAGATGCCGCCAGCCGAGAGAGGGTTAACCGCCTATCCAGGAAAGATTTTGCGTAATACCAGTATCGCCATCATGGAGAAAATGCGTTTGTTTTTTATGGGAAAGCGCGCTGGCGATACGCGCCTGCAGCTCTGTCTGCTGCTCGTCATACGCCAGCAGATCGCGCAGCGGGATACCACCATTTCCGAAAAGGCAGAGGTGTAAATTCCCCACGGAAGAGACGCGCAGACGATTACAGCTAGCGCAAAAGTCCTTCTCATACGGCATGATAAGGCCGATTTGCCCGATGTAATCGGGATGAGTAAACACCTGGGCCGGACCATCGCTGCGCCCACGCAATTGGTGGATCCATCCACGCTGCAGCAGCGCATCGCGGATCACCGTGCCGGAGATATGATGTTTATGAAACAGCGCGCTGCCTTCACCGGTTTCCATTAATTCAATAAAGCGTAACTGTATCGGGCGAGACTTTATCCAGTGAAGAAAAGTGTCCAGTTGATGATGGTTAACATTGCGCATCAGTACCGTATTCACTTTTACGCGCTCAAAACCGGCCTCAAAGGCCGCGTCAATCCCCGCCATGACCTGAGTAAACTTATCCTGCCCGGTGATTGCGTGGAACTGGCGCGCGTCCAGGCTATCAACGCTGACATTAATCGCCGTTAACCCGGCTTCGCGCCAACGGGCGATGTCCCTCGCCATGCGATAGCCATTGCTGGTAACGGCAATATGGCGGATAGCTTCGTTTTCAGCCACGGCGGCAATGATATCGGTAAAATCGCGACGCAGAGAAGGCTCGCCGCCGGTAAGGCGCACTTTTTCCGTACCCATCGCGGCGAACGCGCGGGTTACGCGGCGGATTTCATCAAGTGATAAAAAACTCTTATTAGTTACGCCGCCCGGTTTATAACCGTCAGGAAGACAATATGTGCAGCGAAAATTGCACACATCGGTGATAGACAGACGCAAATAATAGAATTTGCGCGCAAAAGCATCGGTCAGTTGAGGAACCATATACACCTTTCCAATATCGGGAGATGCAGTCATTTCTTTCTGCACCCTGGTGACGCAAGGTCACGGCCGGGGCGCCTTATCCAGAGACGTAGGCGCCAGGGCTTGAGTGTTTGTGTCGTTTATCATTAAACGTCTTACAGGCGATGATAGCGTTAAGTTACCGGTTTCGCCAGGCGCACATTCCGCTATATAAACCACAACATAACGGCATGATGTCTAATTTTCGACACAGAATACGCAAAAATCGCGTTTTTGCCTTGATATGCGTCATTATCAAAGCGTCGATATCGTTTTTTAGCCGGTTTTACGCTAATTTGTCCGCCACGCTCCCTGATTTAAGGAAACCGATAATGCGTAGCCGCACGTTTGCCGATCTCGATCGCGTCGTTTCCCTCGGCGGAGGACACGGGCTGGGAAGGGTGATGTCTTCCCTCTCCTCGTTAGGTTCGCGCCTTACCGGCATTGTCACTACTACGGACAACGGCGGTTCTACCGGACGTATTCGCCGCTCAGAAGGCGGTATCGCCTGGGGAAATATGCGTAATTGCCTGAACCAACTCATCACGGAGCCGAGCGTCGCGTCGGCGATGTTTGAGTACCGTTTTAGCGGTAACGGCGAGCTTGCAGGCCATAACCTCGGTAATTTGATGTTAAAAGCGCTGGATCATTTAAGCGTTCGTCCACTGGAGGCCATTAACCTGATCCGCAATTTGTTAAAGGTTGATGCGTTTTTAATTCCCATGTCGGAACAGGCGGTGGATCTGGTCGCCACCGACGCGGAAGGCCATTTAATCTACGGCGAAGTCAATATTGATAATCTGCAGGCACCGCCTGCCGAACTGATGCTTTATCCCAAATGTCATGCCACGCGTGAAGCCCTGCAGGCTATCGCCGACGCCGATTTAATTATTATCGGGCCAGGCAGTTTTTACACCAGCCTAATCCCGCTACTGCTGCTCGACGATCTGGCTCAGGCGCTTCGCCGTACGCCTGCGCCGGTCGTTTATATTGGCAATCTGGGGCGGGAAGTCAGCCAACCGGCTGCCCGTATGACGCTGGCAGGGAAACTCGAACTGCTGGAACATTATGTAGGGAAACACTTTATTGATGCGGTTGTGGTTAGCCCGGATATTCAGGTTGCGGATCTTAAAACGCGAATTATTATTCAATCGCCGCTTGAAGCCCAGGATACGCCGTGGCGCCACGATCGACAGTTGCTGCACATCGCGCTGGAAAAAGCGCTTCAGGCGCTAGGTTAGCCCGCGCGGCCCTGAATCCTAACGCAGTTGCGCGCATGGCTTAGCATCAAACGTCTGGCAGGCGCCCGGCTCACCCACCGTTATCGGTGACAGTCTCCCCCTTAATGCCCCGCTTCTGTTCGCTGAACAGGCCGGGGTTAGGCAAGGTGAGAAAGAGCCACAGCCCGCTAAATGCATCAAGCAATCATGCATCACTTCGTTTTGTACACCGGGCGGGCGCAGCGGCGTCAGGACGCCGCAATAAAAAGCTCACGCAATTGATGCAGCCGATCGCGCGCCTGCGCGGCCTCTTCAAACTCCAGATTACGGGCATGTTCCAGCATCTGCGCTTCCAGTTCGGCAATTTTTTGCTGCAGCGCCTTCGGCGACATCTCTTTGTCGATAGACGACGAGGAAGCCGCTGCGCGAGATTTGCCGCGCCCTTTTGCTTTGGTGTGCGCCAGGCTTTCACCAAGAGCCAGGATATCCACCACTTTTTTATTCAAGCCCTGTGGAACAATGCCGTGCTCTTCGTTATAGCGCTGCTGTTTCTCACGCCGACGCTCGGTTTCACCGATGGCCTTCGCCATTGAAGGCGTGATTTTATCAGCATACAAAATCGCCTTACCGTTAACGTTACGCGCCGCGCGTCCGATAGTCTGTATCAGCGAGCGCTCAGAGCGCAGGAACCCCTCTTTATCAGCGTCCAGAATCGCCACCAGAGAAACTTCGGGCATATCTAACCCTTCACGCAGCAGGTTAATGCCAACCAGCACGTTAAATTCCCCCAGTCGCAGATCGCGAATAATTTCCATACGTTCGACGGTATCGATATCCGAGTGCAAATAGCGCACGCGCTCGCCGTGCTCTTCCAGATATTCGGTTAAATCTTCCGCCATACGTTTGGTGAGCGTGGTAACCAGCACCCGCTCGCCAACCTCTACGCGCTTACGGATTTCAGACAGTAGATCGTCAACCTGCGTGGTTACCGGGCGTACTTCAATAAGCGGGTCAAGCAATCCGGTAGGACGCACCACTTGATCGATAATTTCTCCACCGGATTTCTCCAGTTCGTAATTGCCGGGCGTCGCGGAAACATAAATAGTTTGCGGTGCCAGCGCTTCAAACTCCTCGAATCTCAGCGGGCGGTTATCCAGCGCCGACGGTAGCCGAAATCCATATTCTACCAGCGTCTCTTTACGCGCTCTGTCCCCGCGGTACATCCCGCCAATTTGCGGTATTGTTACGTGAGATTCATCTACCACCAGCAGGCCGTCGGCGGGTAAATAGTCAAATAGCGTCGGCGGCGGCTCGCCCGGGCCGCGCCCGGATAAATAGCGCGAATAGTTTTCAATACCCGAACAGTATCCCAGCTCGTTCATCATCTCTAAATCAAACTGCGTGCGCTGCGTCAGGCGCTGCTCTTCCAACAGCTTATTGTTGGCCATCAGAACCTTTCGCCTGTCGACCAGCTCATCTTTAATCTCTTCCATCGCCTGAACGATGCGCTCACGCGGGGTAA
Source organism: uncultured Enterobacteriaceae bacterium (assembly GCA_945271245.1). GTDB lineage: Bacteria > Pseudomonadota > Gammaproteobacteria > Enterobacterales > Enterobacteriaceae > Apirhabdus > Apirhabdus apintestini. The sequence goes on from CALYPF010000111.1 coordinate 7,393, forward strand.
CATAGTGCGTTTTAGGATAGACCGTATAGCGCTGCACAGTGGAATCCACGTGCCCGGTTAAAGGATCAAATAGCGACAGGCGCTCCACCTCTTCGTCGAATAACTCAACCCGCAAAGCGATATCATCGGATTCGGCAGGGAAAATATCGATAACCTCACCGCGTACGCGAAAGGTACCGCGCTGAAAAGCCTGATCGTTACGGGTATATTGCAGTTCCGCCAGCCGGCGCAGAATCGAGCGCTGATCGATAATCATGCCATTGGTCAGATGCAGCATCATTTTCAAATACAGATCGGGGTCGCCGAGGCCGTAAATGGCCGAAACCGACGCCACGACCACCACATCGCGTCGTTCCAGCAGCGCTTTGGTGGCGGAAAGCCGCATCTGTTCAATATGTTCGTTAACCGAAGCGTCTTTTTCTATAAAGGTGTCGGAGCTGGGTACATAGGCTTCAGGCTGGTAATAGTCGTAATACGAAACGAAGTATTCCACCGCGTTTTCCGGGAAAAACTCTTTCATCTCGCCATAAAGCTGGGCCGCCAGCGTTTTATTCGGCGCCAGCACCATTGTCGGGCGCTGAAGATCTGCAATCACGTTCGCCACGGTAAAGGTTTTCCCGGAGCCGGTTACGCCGAGCAGGGTTTGGTGCGCCAGACCATCTTCCAGCCCCTCTTTCAGCCGACGGATAGCATTCGGCTGATCGCCAGAGGGTTGGAACGCGGAGTGCAATTTGAAGGCTTTACTCATGGGAAGACAACCTGATGCAAATGGATGAAGGCAACCGAAGCCATAATTCTACTCGCCTGCGTGCATTTTGCCAGCGCCCCTGATTAAATCCACAGTATTCCCGGCTATTATCTCCTTTGAAACCGCCATCACAGCGCTCGCGCGCCGCTTTTAGCGGTTTCGGTTAGGGTTTATCCCGTTTTCGGGGTTATCCCCAAATGCTTTTATTTTTTAACACTTGTCAACCTGCAGCGCGCAAGTTTTATATCAGAATCTTCACTGTGATTCACAGAGATTGATTTTACTTAACTGGTTGAATATCAAAAATAATAAAATTGAGACGGCTTTCGCGCCAATTCATCTGCGGCCCGCGTATTATCTCGCTTAACGCAGGTTTTCTAACTCTAATACACAAGGTTATCCACAGGAATAGTGGATAACTGTGTCCAGGCCGCAATACAGGCAGCATCGCGAAAATAGAATGCGGACCGCATTTTTATTAAAAAAAAGATCGGTGAATTTTTTTTACCTGCGCCAGGTCGATAATCTGGACAAAAATTCCGCTGAAACCGTGCAATATTGCGCCGCTTGAGCTACGGCCCGTTAATACCAATATTGGCGGTTTTCCGGCCTATAACACGCCTGCCTCTCCGCGCCTTTGGGCGCCATAACAACCAGCTAACAGAGTTTTATTAAAAATGGAACGCTGATTGATGCCGTACTAAGCCCGGTTGATACATAACTGCGCATTTTGCAGCCGCTTCTCCACCACGCTCATACTCGTTAATTATCATTTCCATAGCAAGAGTGCGCGCGGGCCCAGGAATTAACGCAAACTAACGCGATATAACGGATTTGAAATGCGTTATTCCAGCCCGGTGATTACACGGTGCCTTCTTACGTGAAAAATACGCCTTAATATGCGAGCATCCGTAGACTTAGCAAACGCAGGGGCGATGTAGTGACGCGATATGTCGCCGTGATACAGGAAAGCCCGCGTAATAACAGCGGCGTATGATATCAGGCGTTATTGCTATTTTATTTTCGCCGCACGGCGCGTTTGAATCACTATCCCGGTCGGTCGCCAGGCCAATAACTCCGTAAAAAAAACGGGCTATCCGACTGACTAATACGGCCGAGCCACCATTAAATAACGATTTTTTGCTGATTAAATCACCAAACTCTGTTCGACAGGCTAATCCAGAAAACCTTTCGGCAGCGTCAGCCAGTCGCCGGTGTGCTGAAGCTCATCACACGCGGGAAGCCACGGAATTTCACCCAAGCAGGGGGCTGGCAGCGCCGCTCGTAACGTCGCGATATAAGGCGCATAAAAATCATCCGGTGGCTGAATTTGATTCGCTATCCAGCCTGCCAGCGTCAGGCCTGTCTGCTGCACCGCCAGCGCCGTCAAAAGCGCATGATTAATACATCCGAGCTTGATACCAACCACCATTAGCACCGGAAGCGATTCGCTCTTCACCCAATCGGCGAAAGAGTAGCGCGGGCCGAGCGGCGTGAACCAGCCTCCCGCGCCCTCCACCAGCGTGCGATCTGCGCGCGCTTCCAGCGCCCGCAGGCCTTCAGAGAGCCGACGCGGATCTATCTCTACGCCTGCCCTTGCGCTGGCGATATGCGGCGAGGTCGCCTCGCGCAGCGCATAGGGATTAATCGCGCTGTAATCCAGGCTCAGCGCGCTATAGCGCCGCAGCGCCAGCGCATCCTCGTTGGTTAACCCCTGTGCCCCCGCCTCACAGCCTGAGGCAACCGGCTTATAGCCCACCGCCGCACAACCCGCCCGCTGCGCTGCCTGTAGCAATACGCAACCGGCGAGCGTTTTTCCAACGCCGGTGTCCGTACCGGTAATAAACCAGCTTTTATTCACAGATAAGTACTCCATAAAAGAGACGGTACGTCAGCGGATACGCCGCCGTTTCTCGCGGCCAGGCTTGAGAAAGTTGCTGAAGCCGCGCCCGCGTAAGCGCGTGCCCCCCACGTCCGCTATGCAAATGCGTCGCCCCAACGCCTTTCAGGGAACGCATGGCGCTTAATGCACTGGTAAAATTCACCGTCAGTGGCTCGCAGGCGTACTCCACCAGTGCGCTGCCTGCGGCGGCAGTAACCTGCTGTGGCGTAAGAAAGCGATTAATGTGCGCCCGGTCATCCAGCGCCCGCCAGGCCTGACGCAATTCATACAATGAATCGGCGCACAGCGTACTAAACAGCACCAGGCCACCGGGGCGCACAGTGCGTTTTAACGCGCTCAGGCCGCCTTCCAGCGAAGCACACCACTGAACCGCAAGGTTACTCCACGCCAGGTCAAACGCCCGGTCGACCAGGGGCAAAGCCTCAATATCGCCCTGTAGATAAACCTGCGCAGCGGCATAGCGGCGCGCCTGGATTAGCATCTCGCGCGAAAGATCGAGCGCGACGACGCGCGCGCCGCGCTGCCGCCAGCGTCTGCTAAACGTTCCGGTGCCGCAGCCCGCATCCAGCACCGAAGCGGGGTGAGCGTCACCGGCGAATGTAAGTAAGCGCTCGCCGCACCGGCGCTGCAGCTCGGCATAGCTATCGTAATCTTTTGCCGCGCGCCCAAAGGCGCTGGCGACGGCGCGTTTATCGACTACAGGCATGCAGCGCCTCCAGCAACATGTTGATATCCGCAGGCGTATGCGCAGCGCTCAGCGTAATACGCAGCCGCGCAGAACCGCTCTGCACCGTTGGCGGGCGTATTGGCACCGTCCACACCCCCTTTTTGCGCAGTGCGTCAGACAGCGCCAGAGTGCGGTGATTGTCGCCGACAATAAGCGGCTGAATGGCCGATACCGAGGGAGAAAGTCGCCAGGCAAGCGGCGCAGCGCCAGCGCGAAAATGCTCAATGCGCGCCTGTAGCAACGCCCGCAGGGTATTGCCCTCATCGGAACGAACTATCGCCAGCGCGGCAGAAATGGCCTCAGCCTGCGCTGGCGGCATCGCCGTGCTGTATATTAGGTGGCGAGCAAACTGGAGAAAATAGTCACCGAGCCTGGTGCTGCAGAGTACGGCCGCCCCGCTTACGCCGAACGCCTTACCAAACGTGATGACTAAAATATCCGGGCGGATGTGCTGCATGGCGCAGCTCCCGCGCCCGGCATCGCCGACAGCGCCAGCACCGTGCGCATCATCAACTAAAAGCAGCGCCCCGGTTTCGTCGGCAATGCGCGCTATCTCCGCCAGCGGCGCGCTGTCACCATCCATACTGAATATCCCTTCAGTCACCACCATCTGCAGACCAGAGCAGCCTCGATAACTGACGCTTCAGTGACTCAATGTCATTATGAAGGAATCGCCGCAGCCGCCCAGGCGCCAGGTTTGCCGCCTCAAGCAAAGACGAGTGGCTTAACCTGTCGGCCACCAGCGCGTCTTTCGCGCCGGCCAGCGCCGTGATAACCGCCTGATTCGCCGCATAGCCAGAAATAAACAATAACGCGCGCGGATAGCCGGCCCACTCAGCCAGCGCCTGCTCCAGGCGCCGGTGCGCCTCACTATAACCAACTACGTGGCCGGAACCCCCGCTGCCCGTTCCGTAGCGGGCAGCACCCGCTTGCCAGGCCGCAATTACTTTAGGGTGGCGCGCCAGGCCCAAATAATCATTGCCGGCAAAATTACGCCAGCGCCCACTCTCACTTTCTAACCAGCGCCCTGCCCCGGCTGATACCGCTGCGCGCTGGCGCATCAGGCCCTGGCTTTGACGATCTTTTAGCGCTTCGTCGATACGCTGCTCCCAGTTCATTGCGCCGCCGCGTTGTACCAGGCATCGGTATCGGCGCTGAGTAACTGTTCCGCAAGCCGGGCCTGCATTTCAGTATCATCTGCCAATGCGCGGTGCCGCTGTGGGCGCAACCCGAGCTTTTGCAGCAACCGCTGGTCGCTATCCTGCTGCGGGTTTGGCGTCGTCAGCAGACGGCAGCCATAGAAAATCGAATTCGCGCCCGCCATGAAACAAAGCGCCTGAGTTTGTTCGCTCATTTGTTCGCGTCCGGCGGAAAGCCGCACTCTGGAGCGCGGCATCATAATGCGCGCTACCGCAACGGTTCGTATGAAATCAAACGGGTCGAGATCGTTATTATCTGCCAGCGGCGTGCCTTGCACTTTGACCAGCATATTGATTGGTACGCTTTGCGGCGGTTCCGGCAGATTCGCCAATTGAACTAACAGCGCAGCCCGATCGTCTGCGCTTTCACCCAGCCCGACAATGCCGCCCGAACAAACATTGATACCGGCTTCACGCACCCGGTTTAGCGTATCAAGCCGCTCCTGATAAGTACGAGTAGTGATAATTTCGCCGTAAAACTCTGGCGAAGTGTCCAGATTATGGTTGTAATAATCCAGCCCGGCCTGCGCCAGCCGGTGCGCCTGAGCGCCACTCAGCGTTCCCAGCGTCATGCAGGTCTCCATGCCCAGAGCCTTTACGCCACGCACCATTTGCTCCAGCGTCGGCATATCTCGATCGTGTGGGTTCTTCCACGCGGCGCCCATACAAAACCGCGTCGCGCCAGATTCTCGCGCCTGACGCGCTGCGGCCAGTACCTTTTCTACCGCCATCAATGCCTCTGCTGTTACACCGGTTTTATAACGCGCGCTTTGGGGGCAATACTTACAATCTTCCGGACAGGCGCCGGTTTTAATCGACAACAGAGTGCTGATTTGTATCTCAGCCGGATCGAAATACTGACGGTGGAGGCTTTGCGCCTCAAAAATCAGCGCCAAAAGCGGTTTATCAAAAAGCGCCCGCGCCATGGGCAGCGTCCAGTTAACCATTTTTACTCCGAGGTAGGATTTAACGTTAATTCTCGCTAGAATAGTAAACCTATACAATTGATAAAAAGTTTACAAGTGATCATAACCTCGGAAGACCTCGATTTCGACAGGCAGCATATTTGGCACCCTTATACGTCGATGAGCGCACCGCTGCCAGTATATCCCGTGAGCGGCGCTGCGGGCTGCGAACTTCAGCTAAACGATGGGCAGAGGCTGATTGACGGTATGTCATCCTGGTGGGCGGCGATTCATGGCTACGGGCATCCACAGCTAACCGCAGCGCTTTGCGAACAGGCGCAGCGAATGCCGCACGTCATGTTCGGCGGTGTGACGCACGCGCCCGCGATAGCCCTGTGCCGCAAACTGGTGGCAATGACGCCGCCTGCGCTTAGCCGCGTGTTTCTGGCTGACTCTGGCTCCGTGGCGGTTGAAGTTGCCATGAAAATGGCACTCCAGTATTGGCAGGCGCGCGGAGAAAACCGACGGCGCTTTTTAACGCTGCGGGGTGGGTATCACGGCGATACCTTTGGCGCGATGTCCGTGAGTTGCCCCGACAATTCAATGCACGGCCTGTGGCGCGGTTATATACCGGAACATTTATTCGCGCCTGCACCAACGTGCCGCTTTGAAGATACGTGGGACGCCGCACAAATAGCGCCATTTACGCAGCTAGTAGAAAAGCATCGTCACGCCATTGCCGCCGTCATCCTAGAACCTATTGTGCAAGGCGCGGGCGGCATGCGCTTTTATCATCCTCAATGGCTAAAAGAGATTCGCACGCTGTGCTACCGGGAAGGCATTTTGCTGATTGCCGATGAGATAGCGACCGGGTTTGGACGCACCGGTGAGCTTTTCGCCTGCGGCCATGCCGGTATCACGCCTGATATTTTGTGTCTCGGTAAAGCGTTAACCGGTGGCACAATGACTCTTTCTGCCACCCTGACGACGGGCGAGATTGCCAAAACAATCAGCGACGGCGAAGCCGGGTGTTTTATGCACGGCCCGACATTTATGGGTAATCCACTGGCCTGCGCCGCTGCAAACGCCAGCCTGGACATTCTGGAACAAGGCGCGTGGCGGCATCAGGTGCGCGCTATTGAGTGTCAGTTACGCAACGCGCTACTGCCATTACAAGATCATCCCCGAGTGCAGGATGTTAGGGTTCTCGGTGCCATTGGCGTAGTCGAAACCCGCACGCCGGTGAATATGGCGTCAATTCAGCGCGCCTTTGTCACAGCCGGCGTATGGATCCGCCCATTCGGGCGCCTTATTTACTTGATGCCTCCCTATATTATTACTTCGGATCAACTGGCCCGCCTGACGTCTGCTATCGCTGAGGTATTGACGCGGGATGACTGTTTTCAGTCATAGCCGCAGCTGCAATATCGCTTTCATTAAACACGGCTGCTATAAGTGGCCATGCCTGCAGCGCACAGAAAAACGGAACGCATGCGCCACGGCGAGAGTGCTAACAACCGCCTGGTCAGCGCTAATTACCACGGCGCTATAAGGCTGGCTCGCCTGCGCGCACCGCATATATATGCGCGCAATCACGGCCTCCCGCTTTCAACCGCAGCGTTTTTTGTTTACGACTATTTTCCCGGCCAGGATGTCACATCGTGCAATGCCAAATGCTTATTTTCGAGGCACCCCGAAAAAACGCCAGGCGTTCCCATTATGTCCTTCCCAAATTGGCAGGGAATAAGGTAAAACGGGACGCTGTGGTAAAAACCAGGCAACATCCTCAAATTTATCTGTTTTAAAGCCGTGGGATTACACCACCCCAGAAATCGATAGCCCATTTGCTGACAGGAGAAATAATGAAACTCACCAGTGAAGATATTCGTGACGGCGAGAAATTACCGGAACGCCACATTTTTAACGGTATGGGGTACCAGGGCGATAATATCTCCCCGCACCTGGCATGGAGCGACGTGCCCGAAGGAACGAAAAGTTTCGTTATTACCTGCTTCGATCCCGATGCGCCTACGGGTTCCGGCTGGTGGCATTGGGTGGTTGCGAATATTAGCGCCGATACGCGCCAACTCGCACAGGGGGCGGGTTCCGGGCTGGCTGCACTTCCTAAGGGCGCTTTACAGACGCGCACCGACTTTGGCGATGCGAAATATGGCGGAGCCGCGCCGCCGAAAGGGGAATCGCACCGCTATATTTTTACCGTGCATGCGCTGGACACGGCACAGCTTGACGTTACCGCCGACGCCAGCGGTGCAATGGTCGGATTCAACGTCCATTTTCACTCGCTCGGCAGCGCCTCCCTGACGACGCTCTATATATAAACGCGCCGGGATCGTGATTTATCTCAAAATCGGCTTCCCGTTTCACTTAAGTTAGTATAAAAAGGTAGGCGCCTGAACATATCGCCTGCCGAGGCTGGCTACCGCCTACTTCCCCCATTAAGAGACGGCCGCCCCCTCTTACCGGCAATAGTAACGCAGTACGGCTCGCTTTTACCCGTTAATTTGCTAAGCAAGGAGCACCCCTTGAAGAATTTTTCCATCGCCCGTTTAGGTTTGGCTTTAGCGCTAGGCGCGACGCTGACCGCATGCAGCTCAACGCCGGACGATAACCTCCCCCCTTCGGATCAACAGGCTCCCGGTAGTGAAAACCGTCCCGTGCTGTCCGCCCGGGAGGCAGAAAACTTTGTTCCAGCGCGCTGGTTTCTGTCGCTAAATAAAGAAGAGGCACCGTGGACGCCCGCCGACATCACGCTGCCACAGCAGCCTGATTTTGTCGTGGGGCCAGCCAATGGTGAAGGCGTTACGCATACCACATTGCAGGCGGCCGTTGATGCGGCAATCGTCAAACGCAGCTCGCGCCGCCAGTACATTGCCGTAATGCCCGGCGAGTATCCGGGAACCGTGTATATTCCAGCTGCTTCAAATAGCGTGACTATTTACGGTACCGGCGAGACAGCCGATGCCGTAAAAATCGGGCTGGCGCTGGATTCAGAAATTGATGTCAACACGTGGCGTCGCACGGTTAATCCGGGTGGCAAATACATGCCGGGCAAACCTTCCTGGTATATGTTCGACACCTGCCAGCGCCAGCGTAGCGCTACCGTCGGCATAATGTGCTCAGCAGCCGTATGGTCGCAAAATAATGGGTTACAACTCCAGAATCTGACCATTCAGAATACATTGGGGGATAGCGTTGATGCGGGCGATCATCACGCGGTTGCTCTACGCAGTGACGGGGATAACGTTCAGATTAATAAGGTAAATCTTCTTGGTCGCCAGAATACACTCTTCGTCACGAATAGCGATATCCGAAACCGCATGCTAGACGATCGCCTAACCCGCACGCTGGTGACGAATAGCTATCTCGAAGGAGATGTCGATATCGTAGCTGGCCGTGGCGCAGTGGTATTTAACAATGATACGTTCCGCGTTGTGCAAACGCGCACCCAGCGGGAAGGCTATGTATTTGCTCCGGCTACGCCCGCAGCGCTTTCTTTCGGTTTCCTGGCTGAAAACAGTCGCTTTATCGCAGAAGGCGACGGCGTAGCGAAGTTAGGCCGTGCCTGGGATCTGGGCGTTGCGGAAGGCAGCTATTCGCCCGGTCAGTCTCCTAACGGACAGGTGGTGATTCGTACCAGCACTATTAGCAAGAATTTTAACCAGAAACAGCCGTGGGGAGATGCGCTTGATTCAGGGCGTCCGTATGCCGGTAATATCGGTAACGGAACCAATGATAACAATGAACCTCAGCGCGACCTGAACGACCCTGCGTTTAATCGCCTGTGGGAATTCCACAATAGCGTACAAGACAGCGAGTAATGCGGTATCCCACCGTAATATGCCCTTGCGGTGGGGTCTCGCCTGGTTCATCCGGGTTAACGCTGTCTTTAAGCGCATGACGTGAGCTACCGTATATCGTACCAACGTGTTTTGTATCAATTCTGCAGGTTAACAAAACAGAACGACGAAAAGCCGAATAACCCGGAGCAGTCGGGCAGTCGGGCAGTCGGGCAGTCGGGCAGTCGGGCAGTCGGGCAGTCGGGCAGTCG
>CALYPF010000112.1 GCA_945271245.1 uncultured Enterobacteriaceae bacterium
ATTAGACCGTTGGTGGTGACGGTAAGTGGATCACTTTTTACCCGTTGTTGACAGTCACAGAGCCAGCCTGCGCAGAAACAGTACGCGACAGATTCGTTCTGAGACCTTCTTAACCCTTCCTGATGGAAACACACTTTCCGTCAGGAAGGTGTGTTCCTGACTTAATGTAAAAGGAACAATAAATGTTAACTTCATCCTCATCTTCTACTGGATTACTGGCAGCCAGATTTGCCGGGTTATCCTTACCGTTACAGGTCCTTCGCAGCGGTGCCGGGTATTACATCGGTACGCAAAATGAAGAAGGACCGGTATCCCGTGAATCCGTGGAGTATTTTGCCACTCACTCTCAGGCTGAACGTGCGCTCGAACAGGGCACATGGTCACAGCGTGAACAGGCTTAAGGAGAGATACTCATGGCTTCTAAAGGTGTAAACAAAGTTATTCTGGTGGGAAATCTGGGGCAGGATCCTGAGGTGCGTTATATGCCAAATGGCGGCGCCGTGGCAAACCTCAGTCTGGCAACCTCAGATACCTGGACAGATAAGCAGACCGGTGACAAAAAAGAGCGCACCGAATGGCACAGGGTGGTTCTTTACGGCAAACTGGCTGAAATTGCCAGCGAGTATCTGCGTAAGGGCTCCCAGGTATACATCGAAGGTGCACTGCGCACCCGTAAATGGACGGATCAGTCTGGCGTGGAAAAGTACACCACAGAAGTGGTGGTCAGCCAGTCAGGCACGATGCAGATGCTGGGCGGACGGAGTAACGCGGGAAATGGCCAGCAACAGGGAGGCTGGGGGCAACCTCAGCAACCTGCCGCGCCTTCCCACAGCGGGACGCCACCTCAACAGCATCCGGCCAGTGAGCCGCCAATGGACTTTGACGATGACATCCCCTTTGCGCCGTTCGGGCACAGTGTGTCAAGACATGCACTGTATGCCCTGTCCTGAGGATTGTCGCTAAGTAATGCCTTCCGGTGGAAGGCATTATGTTCTGAACATGAGAAGGATACGGAATGGATAACGAAAAGGGCCATAACCGGCCCGGGCACGATGGCCTGTTTAAGCTTTTTCTGCGTGAGCCCGACACGGCGAGGGATTTCCTGGCAGTGCATCTTCCCGCAGATATTCGCGCGCAGGTTCGTCTCGATACGCTGAAGCTTGAACCGGGGAGTTTTGTGGATCAGAAGCTTCGTGAACTGCACTCGGATGTCCTGTATTCGGTGGAGACCGCAGAAGGTCACGCCGGGTACATATACTGTCTTGTGGAACACCAGTCGACCGCAGACCGTATGATGGCCTGGCGGATGATGCGTTACTCGATGGCGGTAATGGATGCCCACCTGAAAAAGGGCAACGACACGCTGCCGGTGGTGGTGCCGTTGCTGTTTTATCAGGGAACGGTGCGGCCTTATCCCTACAGTACCGACTGGATGGATTGTTTCGATGTACCGGCGCTGGCGCGGGAGGTTTACTCCCGACCGTGGCCCCTGGTGGATGTCAGCGTCATGGAGGACAGCGATCTGCAGTCTCACCGACGCATGGCATTACTGGAGCTGGTTCAGCGGGATATCCGACACCGCGATGCCGCATCACTGTTGCGAGACGTGGTACAGCTGATCCGGCTGGCCGGTAACACCCGTGAGCAGGTAGAAGCCGTCCTGTGTTATATTATCTACAATGGCATGACAAGCGAGAGTATCACGCCGTTTTTATACGAACTGGCCGGTGAGATCCCGGAGTATAAGGAGTTGATCATGGGCACAATTGCACAGCAACTGAAAGAAGAGGGTATCCAGTTGGGTCTCCAGCAAGGTATCCAGCAAGGTATCGAGCAAGGTATCGAACAGGAGCGACTGGCGGCACAGCAGAAGTTACTGGAGACCGCCTATGCCCTGCTTGACAATGGCGTCAGCCTTGACGTGGTTATCAAATCCACGGGCTTAAGCCGCGAGACGCTGGAACAACCGCGTCATTAACATCACGGGTTCGCGACCCGATATTGAGTTAATCCATGTATGCAGAGCGCCGACAGCAATGTCGGCGTTTTTTTTGCAAAAATAATTGTCTGTTGAGTATCGATGAAAATATCCACAGGATGATATCTGGTGGGGAGATGCGAATCGTTATTGCTCCCGGACAGTATTCACATATTCATGAGTATTATTTCAATACTGTCCCGTACCCCTTCCCACGAAAAACCTTATTCTTCCAGGGAGAACGACTATCATGTTTTATCTCAGAGAAGGCGATATTACCCGTTTCAGCGGGGATGTGATCGTGAATGCCGCCAGCCCTTGCCTTCATCACGGTAGTGGTGTCTGTGGTGCCATCCACAACGCCGCCGGTCCGGACCTTCTGGTTGCATGCAGAAACCACATCCGGGCTTATGGTAAACCCCGGGTGGGAACAGTGGTTCTCACCTCTCCGGGAAGACTGCTCTGTCGCGGTGTTATTCATGCCGTGGGCTCCCGCTGGCTGTCTGGGTTGTGGGCCGGGCGTTCTGATGATTTACTCGCGCAGGTGTATCTTCGGGCGCTGAGACTCGCGCGGGACAATGGTTTCAGCAGTATTGCTTTTCCCTGCATCAGTACCGGTCATTATTTTTATCCGCATGACAGGGCCGCCAGAATAGCGTTGAGCACCATCATCACATTTCTGACGAACATCGCGCCGGACCTGGACGTGTACTGCTTCTGCTTTGACAGACGGGACACTCTTATTTACCGGCGCATTCTGGAAGAACATTACCCTCACTTTTTAACGGATGACTGACCCTGAGTCAGTCAGAGTGCGCCGGGTGTCGCCATTTTTTTTTCATTTTTGTAAAAAGAGTTGTTTATTGAGCACTAACCCAAATCCCCGCACGATTGCCGTAATTATGGTCATCCACGGGATTTTTCATGAACACACAAGCGCTTTTCTGCCTGAGCCTGCCGCTGGTGATTGCCGGGTGTGCGCAGCAGACCTCCACCTTAACCGCCCGCGACAGCGCGTTTGCACAAAGCCAGCGACCGCCCGCCTTCTCTGATATCTACCAGCGCTCGCCGGAGGTCACCCGTAGTGGTCGCTACACGCTGGTGAGCGTTAAAAGCGCGGATGCACAGCGGGAACCCCTGAACCAACTGATCGATATCACGATGCCCGGGCAACTGGTTAACTCGGTCGGCGACGGGTTTCGTTATCTGTTATTTCAGTCCGGCTATTCGCTGTGCGGTCGCTATGGCGCCGACTTTGCCGAGCTCTTGAAGCGGCCGTTGCCGGCCGTTCAGCGTAAAATTGGCCCGATGCGCCTGAGTGAAGCCCTTCAGGTTGTTGCGGGACCGGCCTGGCGTATGTCCGTGGATGAAGTGAATCGTGAAGTCTGTTTCGTGCTGCGCGATGCCTATCTGGCACAGGCAAAAACAACGGCATCTGCAACACCGACATTAAAGTCTTCTGATACTGCCGGTGTGTACGTCTCTCCTGAAACCTCCCGCAATCCTTACACCGGCGTTCTGCCGGGCAAGAATGCTGTGCCTGTGGTGGCCGGCCAGTTACTGACATCAAAAAAAGACACCGCACAGAAACCGGTCAGCCAGTCCCTGCCGGTACCCGCACTGCAGCCACCTGCCACTTCCGTGAAATCAGTCGGGGCGCCTGTGTCTGCGACAGCCCCTGCTCCACGTAATCCTTTCACGGGTGAAAACCTGACAGGTACCACGATGCCGGTGACGGCATCGCCATCTCCTGTGGGGGGGAAACCTGATGTCAGCACGCCGGCGCCTTCCACCGCCACACCGGTTAAACCGGCCACCGCGACGGCAGCCGTGGCAAAACCGTTAACAGGCACGCCGGTGACGGTGGTGGCCAGTGGTCCTGAATGGAAGGCGGTTGCCGGCAGCACGCTCAAAGAGTCACTGACTGAATGGGCAGGTAAAGCTGACTGTTCGAGTGGGGGGCACTGGGTGGTTATCTGGCAGACCAGCACCGACTACCGCATCGATGCACCGCTGGTATTCAAAGGCAATTTTGAATCGGCACTGGTTCAGGTGTTTGACCTGTACAAAAAAGCCGACAAGCCGCTGTTTGCTGAGGCCTCCCGCCTGCAGTGCCTGGTCTCGGTGACGGATAAACCGGCGGACAGGTCGTAATCATGGGCTGGCTTATTGTCGCCTTCGGCACGGTATTTCTGCTCATCGTCGGACATATCCAGACCAGTCAACGGGTCGAGGTCGTGAAAATGCAGCAGTCGGGGAGCAGTCACCTGCTGGCCCGACAGCTGTTGTCGCTGGCCGCGGGCATTAACGACTGGCGCTACCGGCATACCCTGACGAACGGCACGGTCGCTTTGTCAGCACTGGCCCTGCCGGTGACGCCCGACAGCCGTATCCGGCATGTCATCGTGGCCAACCGGTTGTGGGTCTGGATGCCTGAAATTCCGGGTCTGGTGGATGCACTGCGTGAACAGTCTGGTGGCTCGGCCTTAATTGGCACAGTGACGCAGGGACAACTGGTCTGGTTATCCGGAGTGAGCGCAGGGTTGCCTTTACCGGCAGGTATTCAGAACGGGGATGTGGTGTACCTCAATTAGGAAAATCGTTAATGACAAGAAAACGTTACAACGTCAGGCTCCGTCTTGCAGCCACGGCCGTCGCTGCCGTACTTTCACTGTCAGCCTGTACTTTTCAGGAGATGGACAGGATGTCGCGCAAGACGCAGGCCAGCGGTGATATTGCGCGCGGGCATGTCAGCGAACAGATGCACTCTTCACAGGGCGCACTGGTCTGGACGGAAAAGCCCTGGGTCAATCTTAAACCCGTCCCGACAGTGTCACGGGATACACCTCTGGAAAACTTTCCGGACTGCCAGATAACGCTGGCGCGGGACGGGCTGACGCTGCCGGAAATCGGGGAGCGTATTACGGCACTTTGCGGCGTCAGGGTGATTTTTTCACCCGATGCACTGGCTGTCGGACAGTCATCCGGTACCACGCGGGCATTGAATGGCCCGCTGCCGACACCGGATAACAATGGACGGATCCCACTGGATCAACTGGGCGGTGCTGTTGATACGGCTGGCGTGACCGCCACGCCTCTGGTACTGAGTGGTCTGCGCTGGCAGGGCAAACTGTCCGGCCTGCTGGACATGATTGCGGCCAGAACCGGCCTCACGCCGCGTATGGATAACGGCGCTATCCTGTTTTCACTGCTGGAAACCCGGACGTTCCAGTTCACTTTCCTCAATACCAATATCACCAGTAATGCGAGTGTGACCTCGGGTTCAACAAGCAGTATGGGAACCAGCGGTGGCACGACAAACAGTTCGGTTTCGGGGGATTCCAGCTCTTCCCAGCAGACGACGGTCGACCAGAGTCGTAATGTCTATGACGACATGAAAAAGACGCTGGAAACCATGCTGACCCCGCAAAAGGGGCGTTTCTGGCTGTCGGCCAGTACCGGCACGCTGACAGTGACGGATACCCCCTCCGTGCTCAACAGTATCGCGGCGTATGTTGAGCAGCAGAACCGTCAGATGAACCGCCAGGTCAGGCTCAACGTTCAGGTGTTGAGTGTCAGCACCTCCCGTAAAGAGCAACTGGGTCTGGACTGGAACATTGTTTACAAATCCCTGCGTTCAGCCGGCGCCTCTCTCAATAATGTCAGCGGCGATATTGCCAACGCCACCTCGGCGTCGGTGTCTATTCTGGACACCGCGACCGGCAACGCGGCGAAATTTGCCGGCTCCAGCCTGCTGATTAAAGCGCTGTCAGAGCAGGGGGATGTGAGTGTGGTCACCTCTCAGGGCAGCGTGACCACGAACCTGACGCCGGTGCCTATCCAGATGGCCGACCAGACGGTGTATGTGGCGCAGAGCTCGACCACCACGACCACCGATGTGGGCGCGACCACCTCACTGACGCCGGGAATGATGACCACCGGCTTCAACATGACGTTGTTGCCGCTGATTCAGGATGACGGTGATGTACAGCTGCAGGTGGCGTTCAACCTGTCTGATCCACCGACTATTCGTAACTTCACCTCCAAAGACGGCAACTCGTACATCGAGATGCCGTACACCAAACTGCGCTCGCTCAGCCAGAAAACGAACCTGCGTGCCGGACAGGCGCTGGTGCTGACCGGGTTTGACCAGAGTAATACCCGGATGACCAAAAATGGCACCTTTACGCCAGGCAACTTCCTGCTGGGCGGGGGCCGGGACGGCGATGACTCGCGCAGTACGCTGGTCATTATTATCACCCCGGAGCTGATGGGGAACGGGGGCTGATATGGCGGAGATCCCATTATCCGGGAAGTCCCGTACGCAGGTTCTGCGCTGGCAGCGGCAGTGCTGGGTCGTGGGACTTCGCTGGGAAGAAAAACAAAAGTCGGTACGCCGTCCCCTCGTGCAACGTCGCGGTGTGCTGAACGTGATGCTGACGGTGAAGCAGGGTAAGAGCCGGCTGACCGCGCAGGGGCAAATTGAGGCGGGTTCGCGTCACCAGAAGCTGTATTCCCTGGCGGCGCTGTTCAGTCAGCAGTGTACGCCCAATGGCTATGGGGTGTACCAGCTCGACGACGGCAGGCAGGTCTTTCTGGCCACGGTGAAGGGGATGCCATCGCCTATGGCGGACGTGACCGGTACGCCAGAGCAAATTATCCGGGCACAGGAATTATTTCTGTCCTTCAATCCCGCTCCCGAGGACGGATGGACAATACCGTCATATCCGGAGGGGCCTCTGTCATGGGAGACGCTGGTCGGCCAGGTCTCTTCGGCGCAGCTCCGGTTTGCCCGCGTGTCAGGCGTGTCAAATCCTGTGCGGAAATACGGGGCGGGCGTGCTGTCACTGGCTGCTCTGCTGGGCGGAGTGGTCTGGTGGAACAGGTTACCTGAACCGCCGGCCGCGCCTGTCGTGCCGGCGTTACCGGCACCTGTGCAGGACGTATTTAAAAAAGCCCCTGAGCCTGTTTACCTTCCCCATCCCTGGGCAGATATGCCTGTGGCCACAGACTTTTTAAACCGCTGTCAACGCTGGCGGTTCAGGGTGCCCGTGAGTCTAGACCGGTGGCGTCTTGAACGTGTTCGTTGCAGCGCTGAGGGGCTGGAAACCATGTACCAGCGACAGCCCGGTGGGACGGCGTCGCGCTTTGCACAGCGGGTGAAGCAGGTTTTTAACCGTACACCGGTATTCAATCTGGTGTCAGGCGGAAACGAAGGTGTGGTGTTTATTCCCTGGGCGAAATTCACACTGCAGGATGAGGCCGCGCCGGATGCAGGAACACAACTGATGCAGGCGGTGTCGTGGTTTCAGTCACGTCAGGTCAGTTTTTCGCTTTCCGAAGTGAAAACTCCGCCTGTCATGCCGGGTAATGATGCCGGCGCTGATGGGGCACAGCCGATACAGGACTGGCATGAATACACCTTCAGTATCACGGATAAACACATGCCGGAGTGGATTTTACAGGGACTGGCTATGCAGGGCGTACGCCTGAGTTCTGTGGCTTACACCCTGAGTCCTCAGGGACAGTTTACTTATCAGATTGAGGGGCATCTTTATGCCAAAGAATAGTGTTTTCATCTGTGGCGTTGTCCTGATGACGCTCAGCACCGGTGCGTTCGCGCAGCCCACGCCGGCGATCACTCCGTCCGCAGAGGTTGCTCCTGCAGCGTCTGGCCGTGAACCTGCGGCAGCTGCCGTGCCGTCGACGTCGACCACAGACACCTCAGATATTGTCCCGATTAACCCCGGTGATGGTCTGACGGGCGGGCAACTGGAAGTGCTGCAGGGTAAAACCCTGCTTCTGGAGGCGAAGGTTCAGGCGGCCCGGCTGCAAAAAGAACTGACTTCTGCTCTGACGCCGGCGGAGGTGGGCAACGTCCCTGCGACCGGTCCGTTTGCTGTGGGCATGCCTGCTGATATGGGGGCAACGCCCGTTCAGGCTGCTCCGGCTCCTGAACGGGTGCCGGGGCGGATCACTGTTCTGGAGGTGAGTGGCCGTGGAAACGCGCTGCAGGCCACGCTGTCATTTCCGGATGGCCGGCAAAGTCAGGTACAGACGGGCAGTGTGGTGCCGGGGACGTCGCTGAAGGTGAAGGCGATAACACTGTCATCGGTCACGCTCAGCGACGGTCAGCAACTGACGTTTTAGGAGAAGAGTATGTCTGACACCGACCTGTTGTATTCCGGTCCTGGCACAGTGACATCAGAGAACCCTGTACTCACGCCGCATGACCTTCAGATATTGCAGGGGATGCTCCAGCCAGCATCAGAAGGATTGCTGATTTTATCCCGTCTGGCGCCGGTAAGGCCCAAAGCGCCAGAGGGTATTTCAGGGGAATCACATGTCTGAACATAACGATGCGGTTCTGCTTTACCACAATCCGGAGACCACGGCTCACGAGCTGCTGGTTGACAGTCAGCGGCGTACCGATGTGGCGGTGCAGCAGAGGGTGATGTCCCTGATGGAGGAAAACCCCGGCGTCACCATGAGGCTGGTCACCCGTTCAGAGCTGCTCAGGTGCAGTGAAATGGCTCGCCAGCTGTCAGAGCAGGGTGAGAAGGGACTGCGTCTGGAGGATATCAAAAAAGAGGTCAGCAGCCGTCAGGGCGATATTCTGAACTACTTTATGGTCGCGAAAGAAATCGGGGCGTCTGATATCCACGGTACCACCCTTCCGGGGCTGACCCGCATTGAGATGCGGGTTCATGGCGAGCTGGAGACTATCTCGGAGCTGGCCGAAGAGGACGGAAACGCACAGGCGGCCACCATCATCCTTTCCATGTGTGATGTGACCGAACCCCAGTTCTACGCCGGTCGAAAACAGGATGGCCGCGTGGCTGCTAAGTTTCTGCGAAAGGTGGGGTTATTTGGCGCCCGTTACAGCCACACGCCGACAGCAGATGGCCTTCACTTTGTGATGCGCGTTATTCCGGATGACGGTGATGTGGTACCCACGCTTGAAAAACTCGGTTTTCTGCCGGAACAAATCCGTCTGATAAAGCGCATCCTGCGCCTGCCGGAAGGACTGATTATTTTGTCCGGCCCGACCGGGGCCGGTAAATCCACCACCCTGCGTGCCTGCAGTGATCTGTATCTGGAGCGTACCCGTTATAAAAAACGTCTGCTGACGGTGGAAGATCCGCCAGAGGGGCGCATCAGGGGGGCGATACAGACCCCGATACTTTGCGACAAGGCCGATGAGGCCGAAGTCCGGCGAGCCTGGGAACGTGCGCTGTCGTCGGCGTTACGTCTTGATCCCGACGCCATTTTGCCCGGTGAACTGCGTGATTTGATATCGATACTGGCGGGTATTTTTGCCGCCCAGACGGGGCATCTGGTGTTGACTACGCTGCATGCCAACTCGGCCTTCTCTATCCCCGAGCGCATGATAACCATGGGCGCGAATGCCGGACTGGTTGCCGACGCGCAACTGCTTATCGGACTCATCAGCCAGCGCCTGGTTCAGGTGTTGTGCCCGCACTGCCGTGTTCCATGGTCGGTCAAAAAAGACCAGCTCACCCCCGAAGAACGTGAATATCTGGAAAAGTACTGCTCAGTGGAGGGGATATGCCGGCCTGAAAATCTTCATTTCAGAAATGAATCGGGATGTCCTGCCTGCCGGAAGGCGGTGGTTATCGGTGGCAAACAGGTGGCAACCGTAGGCCAGGGCGTGGCCGGGAGAAGTGTGGTGGCGGAGGTGGTACGTCCTGACACTATGCTGTTCCGTCTGCTTATTCAGGAAGGGAAAGAAGCCGCGAAAGCGTACTGGCTCAGTGAACTGGGAGGAATAACCCGGCGTATTCACCTGCTCCACAAACTGAACGCGGGGCTGGTTGACCCACTGGATGCGGATTTGATTGTTCCTCTTGATGAGGATGAGGTGACGCTGTCGGTGAGTGACCCTGTTACCTCGTCGTCTGATATTGATACGGCGCTGATTGAGCGCCTTGCTTTGGTGATTGCAGCCAGCGTCAGAGAAGGGCTGAAACAGGGCGTTGAAGACGCCATTAAAGCCGGCATAACCGCCGGAATGGCTGCGCTGAAGGAGGTTGCATGAGTCCGTTTTACCTGTTTCGTCGGGCGCTGGCGCGGCGATTTTTTACGTCCGGATACCGTCTGCGGTTTTACCGCATGCTGTCGTTACAAATGAGAAATGGCGTGAAGTTGTCAGAAGCGCTGGAGCAAATCAGCAATATGTACACCGATTTTGGTCGCCGGACACACGGCTTTGGCTATCTGGTGGACGACTGCCGCGCGGCAATCAGTGACAACAGTGATGATAACTCCCTTGAACATGCCCTGGCGCACTGGGTTCCGGCCGAAGAAGCGGCGCTTATCAGCGCGGGGATGTTCAGCGGTTGCCTGCCGGAAGCGCTGGGACAGGCGGAGACACTGATTGACTGCCGCCGGCGTATTCGTCATGCGGTCCTCAGGATGGCCATTTACCCGTCTGGCTGTGCGCTGATGCTGCTCGGTACCCTGCTGGTCATAAAAACAGAGTTAATCCCAACCCTGGCCGGAATGTCAGATCCGCAGTCCTGGTCGGGGGCGCTGGGGATGCTGAATGACGCGCTGCTTTTTTTTTCTGAGCATGGCCTGATCGCCGGCGCTGCGGTCATTCTGATTGTGAGCTGGTTGATGTGGTCGTTAGCTCACTGGACGAGGCCGGACAGGCTTCGCCGGCTGGCAGACAAACGACTGCCCTGGTCGGTCTATAGCGACATTCAGGGGGCGATATTTCTCATCAATATGGGGGCGCTGCTGCGCGCGGGGGTGAAAACGCTGGTCGCGCTACAGGTGATGCAACGCTTTGCCTCCCCCTGGCTTGCCGTCCGTCTGGACGCGGTGATGAGTGAGGTGGAGGAAGGTGACAGCTTCGGTGTGGCATTGCGCAACTGTGGTTATGCCTTCCCTTCAAAGGAGGCAGTGAACTATCTCTCGATGGTCAGCGGAGAAGGGGCGGCGGAGATGATTGCCCAGTACGGCCAGGAGTGGCTGGAGGAGACCGTGGGACGGGTTAACCGACGAGGGATAGTGGTGATGCTGGTCTCGATGGTGATGCTGTTTGCGTTGATTGGCGTGGTGGCCATGGCGGTGTGGGAGCTGTCTGCGATGACCAGCAGTATGGGTCAGTAGTGATTTTTTCAATGAGATATGAATAACGGAGAGAAAGTATGAATGCGTTATCAGCAGGTAAAGTGAGTTGTGCGCCGGACCGTGGTATGTCAGCGGATGCGGGGGCAACGGCGATTTTTATTCTGGTGGTTGTGGGATTGATTGCGGCAGGCGTCTGGAGTATGTGGGGGAAAAAGGATGCGGGTTCTGAGCTGACGAATTATCAGAATCTGGCCACCAATACTATCGGACAGATGAAGGGCGTGGATGGCTATGCCTTCAGCAGCGGGGCAAAAATGACCGGGATCCTGATCCAGAACGGGGCGGCAAAGGGGATGACAATTAATGGCGATCCGGCCTCAGGCACGGCAACGCTGGCCAATGCCTGGGGCGGTCCCGTGGTTGTGGCACCGGATTCGACCGGAGGAACCGGATTTAACAACGGCTTCACTATCACGACCAGCAAGGTTCCGCAGTCAGCCTGCGTCACTATTTCGACCGGCATGAGCCGTTCGGGCGGTACCTCTGGTATCAAAATTAATGGCAACAACCATGCCGACGCCAGGGTGACGGCGGAAACCGCCGGCAGCGAATGTACAGCAGACAACGGACGTGCGGGTACCAACACGCTGGTATTCACGTTTAACGGCTGAGGGTGAAGACGGATGCTGAGAAGGCGGGTATTTCGTCTGTTATTGGTGCTGACACTGTGCGGGGTGCCTCTGTGGGCGCAGGCTTTTTGTTTCGATGCGGCTGCGGCGAAATACCATGTCTCTCCGCTGCTGATTAAGTCCATGGCTATCGGAGAAAGCAATCTGGATCCACTTGCGACAAATGATAACCGGGATAAAAAAACGGGGAAAATCAAAAGTACCGACTACGGACTGATGATGATTAATTCGACGCATATTCCCCGCCTTGTCTCGATGGGCGTCATCAGGGACAAAAACGATTTGCTGAACAAACCCTGCCTGAATGTGCAGATTGGAACATGGATCCTCGCGAAACATTTCCAGGTCTGCGGGGTGAGCTGGAACTGCCTGGGCTCTTATAACGCAGGCTTCCGTGCTGACCGGCATGAAACACGGGAACGTTATGCCAACCGGATCTGGAAAATTTATCAGCAGCAAACGGGGGCGCAATGACGGTCTCACTTATCGGTACTTCTTTCCCCACGGTGTATGCCATACCCGCGTTTATCGGGTGCGTTCTTCTGGGGGCGGTATTTTTAAGGCCGATACGCCTTTACCTGACTGCGGCGGATGTGGATATCTCACGCCACTGCGCCGTTGTGGTTGGTATCTGGCTGTTTGCGGTAACGGGTTTACTGATACTCATGGCGCCGCAGGACGGGATGATACGTATCGGGATGCTGCTGATGTGCGGTTTTTTGCTGCAACTGGGGGTGATGGATGCGACCAGCGGCTGGCTGCCCCGGCCGTTTACTGCAGCCTGTCTGTGTAGCGGATTACTGTTCTGTTTCGCCTTTCATCGGGAGCCGGGGCTTCGCTTAATGGAAACTGCGGCGATGGCGGTGGTAATGGGGGCAATCTGTCACGGCGTTAACCGCCGGCGCCCACAGCTGGGCGTGGGCGATGTCTGGCTGCTCTGTGCTCTGGTTGCCTGGATGGGGGTAACGGATGCCCTGCAGGCGGCATTTATGGGGCTGAGTGGTTTTATGTTGTGGCAGTGGACAGTCCATCGGAACTGTCAGCGATGTGGGGTTCTGGGCCCCTGGCTGTGTGCCGGGTGTATTCCAGTCATTGTAGAGCGGCTGTACCAGCCAGAGTGGATACTGTGATGAAAAAACAAAAACATGATGGCGGTTTTGTGGCGATGAGCGTGGGCGCCGGCTTACTCATTGTTCTGGTGATGGCCTCGATGGCCGCCCGATATATGGGGGATTACCTGAAATCCCGTGAGTGGCAAGTTGTGGCCATGCAAACGAATCGCTTCACGCAGGCGGCCTCATCCTATGTCGGACGGTATTACCCGACGGTACTGGCGTCAGCCACCACAACCAAGCCGGTGGTGGTCACCTCCCAGATGCTGAAGAACACCGGGTTGTTGCCGGCGAGTTTCAGCGAGACTAACAGCTATGGTCAGCAGTATCAGGCGATGATAGTGCGGAATCAGCAAAACCAGGAACTGCTTCAGGGCATGGTGGTCAGCCGCGGCGGGCATGCCATGCCCTTTACCGCGCTCAACCAGATTTCGAAAGATATTACTGCCGGTTTCGGGGGATACGTTGAAGACGGGCAAACGGCGGTGGGGGCAATGCGCAGCTGGCGAATTGCCCTGTCCTCCTACGGGACCAGCACCGGAAGGGGCCATCTGGCCGTCATGCTGAGTACTGATGACCTGTCCGGGGCGCGTGAAGACGGGGATCGGTTGTATCGTTTTCAGGTCAACGGCCGTCCTGATTTAAACAAGATGCACACGGCTATTGATATGGGCGGGAATAACCTGAACAGCGTCGGCACCGTTACGGCCAGTAACATCGCGTCTCAGAACGGTAACTTTGGCGTCAGTCTGGTCAGTAACGGCCCAGTCACGGCGGGTGGCGATATCCGCAGCACAGGGGGCTGGATAGTGACTCGCAGCGGAAAAGGGTGGATGGATGAAACCCACGGCGGCGGTCTTTATATGTCGGATAACGACTGGTTACGTATCCTGAATAACAAGGGATTTTATACTGGTGGTGAAATTCGTGGAGGTAAAGTTCGTTCAGATGGTGATGTGTCTGTCGGCGGGGTACTGGACCTTGATAAAATCAATGTTGCCAACACTTATTGTCCTAAAGACGGGTCTGTAAGCCGCACCGCAACAGGTGCCCCACTTTCGTGCCAATCCGGTCTGTGGAGCGGACTGGAAGGCTATCCCGTCGGAAGCCCCATCCCATGGCCTTCTGTTACACCTCCTCCAGGATATTTTTTAATGGCAGGACAACGCTTTCCTTGCGGCTCTTATCCCGGACTTGCTCGCGTATATCCAGGGTGCGTATTACCCGATCTTCGGGGAACTTTTATCCGCGGTTGGGATAATGGGCGAGGATTTGATAACGGGAGAACGATTCTGAGCTATCAGGCCGATCAGAGCGATATGGTTTATAACCCGGGAGGGCATCTTAAAGGACACCACAGCGGAATGGCCCATTATTACCATACTGACAATCGTGAAGTCAGACCTAAAAATATCGCCTTTAATTACATTGTGAAGGCCGGTTGATCTGACTCAGGAGCGGGCATGGGGTTCTTGTCAGTGACAACTGACGATGTAACTACACTGACCACTCAAATCAGTACGATTGGATCCAGCATAGAAATTGTATTCGTCGTAATAACCACATTTAACAATACGATTCGCATCAGCTCTTGCTACTGAACCTGCGTAATAATTAGGCTTCCAGCCATGCGGGTTTTGTGCATTGCTGACGCTCCACGTGCATTGGTTTTGTAAGAACCCAGGCGGTAAAGGTATCTGGTATCCATTGGCGATCAACCCGGTTATTACTGTACTTCCACCGCTCCTGGCCCAGATACCGGATTGGCACTGGAGCAAACGTGCCAATCCGGTATCTGGGTTGGTAGTGGAAAAATCAATAATCAGGGATGTGGTTGGTACTCATCTCCCGTCGCAATGGATCATTTTATTGGGGGAAGAAGCGGCGGTAAGATTTACTACAAACCCGTTCAATGCCCAGCAAATTACACTATGACGGGAACGAGAATGTATGGCATTGGTGATGGTGTCGACGAGGAGCACGTCGATGCTTATTGTTGCCCATTTAGCTAGCGTGCCAATCCGGTATCTGGAAAGGTGGTCAGGAAAGCCAACTTTTTACCACTACCACGATTCAAAATGGGCAGAGTCTAACTATCGGGAAAGCTCAATTTTGTGCACTGTCGTATGTCTACCTAGACGATCTTGCAAAACATCAATCAAGTTGCCAGTTACTCGTTGATTCAGCTAAAAATTGGAAACTAGTGTCATATCTTGATGGTGGATATAATCGTTGTGCAGCAACCTGTCTTAGATAATTAGTCAGCACACTTTTGTATTTTCGGAACACAGGTTTGGTTATTTTAATCGAACAGCAAAGCATCTGACATTATCCACCGTACAATCACGTGTGTCTTCTGTGCATGCGTCAGACCCCGTGACAATCCACCCTTGTTTTATTAAGTTGGAACTCACTAGGTATGAAGTACAAATATCCCCATAGTCGCTTCCTGATGCCATGCTCCAAGTCTTGCGTTCAAGTGTTTTAACGCCTAGGTTCCACAGACCGGATTGGCACTGGGGCAAACGTGCCAATCCGGTCTGTGGCGTTCCTCTGACCCAGAAGATGGTAATTACGCATATCTTGGTGCTTTTAAGGGGGTTTTTAGCGGAAACAACATCACTGGAAAGCAGTTTAAACTCTATGTATGGGGAGGCAATCCTCCCCCCAGAAAAATCAACTTCGGAAACGCTGATAACTGTGCCAATACGTTTTCACTGACTGCCAGTGTGGGAGGACAAACAGTGGCGCACTCAATAGACGGCAATTCTGAGTGGGGAAAATCTGGCAGTTTTTCATTTGATGTACCTAATGGAGCATCATTTTCGATTACATCAAATGGCATGATGGCCTATGGATGTGATTACGGTACTTTTAGCGTATTTCGATATCAGTAGCCTTTTAATTTTTGGCACACCATGCAATTGCGCGCATACACGTTCCTCCCGTAACACCACCACCCGTATATATTTGCCAGGCATTCTCTGCTGCTGCCGGCATGGAAAGGTCGGGACTATTCCAGCCGCTACCACCACTCCATTTTGAAAGAATATAACCGCCGGAAACCAGTTGTTTTCCGGCAGGGCAGTAGGCTTTTGAATAGATGTACTTTCCGCATGCATCATTCCCTGGGATCATTTCGAATGAGGAGATTTTTCCGCTCAGCGTCCAAATACCGGATTGGCACGTATGTCCTTCAGTCAATTGAGCGCATTAAGATTTTTCGCTACGGTGAGGAAAAATCCTAATTTTTCTTGCGAAGGAATCTGCCATGTCCCGTCCGCAGCGCATTAAAAAAATGTCTCTGTCAAAAGCCCTCGATAAATATCATGCCACTGTGTCTGTTCATAAACGCGGGCATAAACAGGAATTCTATCGTATCAACGTTATTCAGCGGCATCCTCTGGCCGGGAAGATGATGGATGAAGTGACTACAGTGGACATTGCATCTTATCGGGATGATCGGCTGGCTCAGATTAATTCCCGCACAGGAAAGGCAATATCCGGTAACACGGTACGCCTGGAACTCGCCTTACTGTCCTCTTTGTATAATCTGGCCAGCGTGGAATGGGGAACATGCAGAACTAATCCCGTTGAGATGGTTCGCAAGCCAAAAATATCAGGTGGCCGGGATCGGCGTTTGACATCAAATGAAGAAAGGCGGTTATCCCGCTATTTTCAGGCTCAGAATCCTGCCCTTCACGCCATATTTCATCTTGCTATTGAAACGGCCATGCGACAGGGAGAGATCCTCTCACTGCGCTGGGAGCATATCGACCTGCAGCACGGGGTCGCGCACCTGCCACTGACCAAGAACGGTAGCTCGAGGGACGTCCCCTTATCCCGCAAAGCACGTCAGTTGCTGCAGGGAATGACGGTCGCCCTAACTGGCAGTGTTTTTCACTATACATCATCCGGCTTTAAAAGTGCCTGGCGGGTGGCCCGGCAGCGTCTTGGTATCGATGATCTCCATTTTCATGATCTGCGCCATGAGGCTATCAGTCGGTTGTTGTCAACAACGGGTAAAAAGTGATCCACTTACCGTCACCACCAACGGTCT
>CALYPF010000113.1 GCA_945271245.1 uncultured Enterobacteriaceae bacterium
TTAGACCGTTGGTGGTGACGGTAAGTGGATCACTTTTTACCCGTTGTTGACAGCGTTTCCGGATCTTCCACCAGCAATAGTGGACGCGCCTGTGCAGACAATGGTGTCGCACCCCGGCGCTGCAGTAACGACGCAAAAATAGCCAGCAGCAACAGCTGTCGCCCCCGGCCATGCGTTTTATCCAGCGTGCGATTAATTAAATCGAGATAGCGCCAGCTCCGCCCGTCGCCGTGTCGGCCATGTATCGACGCGCGCGGCTGAGCTTCCGTCATGCTTTGTTCGCTAAAGTAATGTTCCAGTAGCTGTACCATCGCCTCCAGCCCCTGCTGCAACCGGCCGTCTGTTAAATCTGGCTCGGGCGCGTCAAGCCGGCGAAACAGCAGGGCTAACTGGCGCTCATTGATCTGCGCGGATGGCGCAGTAAGCATACTTTTCTGCGAAAGCCGCCGCATAAAACGGGCGTCACGTAATCTCAATACCGGTTTTAAGCGGATAAGATGCCGCGCCAGCGCGTCAATATCGCTATCACTAAGCGCCAGCGGCTCGCCGCTGGCGCTTAAAAAACCGCGCTGCGTCGTTACCGTCCCATCAGCATGCAATATTCCCTGTACACAATAATTAACGCGCCGGTAGCCGTCTGGCGAGGCATCCCAGGCAGGTGCCAGCGCCTGATAGCGCCGGTGAATCACTTTTGCCGCCCTATATTCACGAAAGGTGAGTATCACCCGTAAACGATGACCTCCGGCACTTTCCGTTTGCGCCGGTACGTAAAAATCACCGGGCGTAAATGCATAAAGTTTCCCGTCGGGCGCGAGTATCAGGGTTAATACATCCAACAGGCTGGATTTCCCCCAGGCATTTTCACCAATTAAAACGGTATCTTGTTCCAGCATGAGCGAGAGACGATTAATCCCCCGAAACCCAGCCACATCCACTTTTTCCAGAAACATTCGAGTTTCTCCGGCGAACGCATAACTATTCCAGGTGCAAGTATAGCGATGCACTTACATTTCGAGTAAGTAACCCTGCGCATCCAATAAGAATTAATACCATCGAGAACCGCGATTAATTACCGGTCAATCTCATGGTTTTTTCTGAATATAGTTTTTATTGAAACAGAAATAATCTTTCATCTTGACTTAATCCCTTCATTAATGACTCATTTATTATTGATTACAGACACAATTATCCGTCTTTGCTATTTATTTTTTTCCAGCAAGATATTTTGTTGGTGCAAAATCTACGTTGCTTTAAAATACCGCGCTTTGTTTTATCGGGTGCTCTAAGCATCAAAAGCCCGAATATATAAACAATATCGATATATTTGCCGTGTCTTCATGCAATAAATTAATAATAGAGGGAACTTATGTTCAGGAAATTAGCGGCCGAATTCTTCGGCACGTTCTGGTTAGTTTTTGGCGGTTGTGGCAGCGCCGTGCTGGCGGCAGCCTATCCGCAACTGGGTATTGGATTCGCTGGCGTGGCGCTGGCATTCGGCCTGACGGTGCTGACTATGGCCTATGCGGTCGGCCATATTTCTGGCGGTCATTTTAACCCGGCGGTAACGTTAGGCCTGTGGGCAGGTGGACGTTTCCCCGCCAAAGATATTATTGGCTATCTCATCGCGCAGGTTATTGGCGGTATCGCCGCTGCGGCTATTTTATGGCTTATCGCCAGCGGTAAAGCCGGCTTTGACGCCGCCGCCAGCGGTTTCGCCTCTAACGGCTTCGGTGAACACTCCCCGGACGGTTATTCAATGCAGTCGGCTATTCTGATTGAAATTGTATTAACCTGCGGTTTCCTGCTGGTAATTCTCGGTGCCACGGATAAATTCGCAGCGGCAGGCTTTGCGCCTATCGCAATTGGGCTGGCGCTCACACTTATCCATCTCATCAGTATCCCGGTGACCAATACGTCCGTGAACCCGGCGCGCAGTACAGCCGTTGCGCTGTTTCAGGGCGGCTGGGCATTACAGCAACTTTGGCTGTTCTGGGTCATGCCAATTATCGGTGGTTTGCTGGGCGGCGTACTCTATCGCACGCTTCTTGAAAAACGCGCATAATTGCGCCCTCGGGAGCGACCCTGTGCGGTTCCGCTCCCATTTTCCCCAGAACAAAGCGTTCCCCCCCCACACAGTTAGCCCCGCCGCCAGCCCGTTGACAGCGCTTTGCCATGTCCAGGCTCCCTGCTGCCAGTCAGTTTTATCTCAACTGAATTTTCACCTTGCAGACGATGCCCCTTCGTTAACTTTATATCGCCGAAGTATAAGCACATAGCCAATTCAGCCAACGCATACCCACTGGCCCCTTTCAGACGCGGCCAGGACATAACTGCCTGATGAGCACCCCCTGATATTACCGCTTATTATTCACTCACGGCTTTCTACGCCACTGCGATTTCCCCACCAGAAACATTGAGATGGCTTTACTTGCGGCCGGGCTTTCAGTAGTGTCTTGGCGCCGTTTCGCCACAGCGCAAGGAGCGCCGCCATGTTATCCAGCCTATTGATTATTCTCGCACCGCTACTGATTGGCTATGCCATTGTGCTGCGTCAGCGGGGATTATTAGCGCGAATAAACCAGGCGCTCAGCGCGATGGTGTACCTTATCCTCTTTTTGATGGGGATAAGTCTGGCGCTGCTGGATAATCTTGCCACTAATCTGCTGACTATCCTGCATTATTCTGTAATAAGCATCATCACGATCTTGCTATGTAACGCGGGTGGTCTGGCGCTGCTGGAGCGCGTTTCACCCTGGCGCCATCCGCATCGCCAGCAGGCATTACCCTCCCGCTTAGCCATGGCGCTGGAGTCGCTCAAGCTGTGCGCGGTGGTTGCAGGTGGCTTCGCGCTGGGCCTGACGAAATTACCGTTACTGGAGTACGCGACCCGGCTGAGTGAATACACCCTGCTGCTATTGCTGCTGCTGGTAGGGCTTCAGCTTAGAAACAGCGCTATGACGCTGAAACAAATCCTCTTAAACCGTCACGGTATGCAAATCGCCATCGTAGTGGCGCTCACCTCACTGGCTGCTGGCGTAATTAATGCGCTGCTGCTGGGCCTGCCGGTAAAAACCGGAATGGCAATGGCCTCTGGCTTTGGCTGGTATTCTCTTTCCGGTATTCTGATGAGCGATGCCTTCGGCCCGGTTATCGGTAGCGCCACGTTTTTTAACGACCTCGCCCGGGAGTTGCTGGCTATTATGCTTATTCCCGCTCTGATGCAGCGCAGCCGTTCCACGGCGCTCGGTATTTGCGGCGCGACGTCAATGGATTTTACGCTTCCGGTGCTTCAGCGCAGCGGCGGGCTTGATGTAGTGCCAGCGGCCATCGTCCACGGGTTTATCCTGAGCCTGTTAACTCCTTTATTAATGGCGTTTTTCTCCGCATAACGGCGCAGCGCGTCTGCGCCTGGATGAAGTTAAAATTGCGCTAAATCAATTTCAAGTGAACTTATTATAGAAAGCGCTTTTCTCCCGGGCGACACAGTCTTACCCTTAAACATGTATATTAAATATAACTTTAAGGTGTGAACATGTTTTGCGTGCAATGTGAACAAACTATCCGCACTCCGTCCGGTAACGGCTGCTCTTATGCGCAGGGAATGTGCGGGAAAACGGCTCAAACCTCCGATCTGCAGGATCTGTTGATCGCCGCGCTGCAGGGGCTTTCCGCATGGGCGCTTAAAGCCCGGGAATACGGCATTATCGACCACGAAGTTGATAGTTTTGCGCCGCGCGCATTCTTTGCGACGCTGACCAATGTAAACTTTGATTCTCCGCGTATTGTCGGTTACGCGCGTCAGGCCATCGCCCTGCGCGAAGCAATGAAAGCGCGCTGTCTGGCGCAGGATGCCAGCGCGCACGTTGAACATCCGATGGCAGAACTACAGCTCGTCAGCGACGACCTCGGTGAACTTCAGCGCCAGGCCGAGGCTTTCACGCCTAACCGCGATAAGATGGAAATCGGTGAAGACCTGCTCGGCCTGCGCCTGCTGTGCCTTTATGGCCTGAAAGGCGCTGCCGCTTATATGGAACACGCGCACGTACTGGGCCAGTTCGATAACGATATTTATGCCCACTATCATAAAATGATGGCGTGGCTCGGCACCTGGCCTTCCGATATGAATGCGCTGCTGGAATGCGCGATGGAAATCGGCCAGATGAACTTTAATGTTATGCGTATTCTGGATGCCGGCGAGACGGGAAAATACGGCCACCCTACGCCCACTCAGGTCAATGTGAAACCGGTAGCCGGCAAAGCTATCCTCATTTCCGGCCACGATTTATTCGACTTATATAACCTGCTTGAGCAGACCGAAGGTACCGGCGTTAACGTGTATACCCACGGCGAAATGCTGCCGGCGCACGGTTACCCACAATTGCGTAAATTTAAGCATCTGGTCGGTAACTACGGCAGCGGCTGGCAAAATCAGCAGACGGAATTCGCCCGCTTTCCTGGCCCTATCGTAATGACGTCAAACTGTATTATCGATCCTACTGCTGGCGCCTATGATGACCGTATCTGGACCCGCAGTATTGTAGGCTGGCCGGGCGTTAGCCATCTGGAAGGGGATGATTTCTCTCCCGTCATCGCTCAGGCACAGCAGATGTCCGGCTTCCCGTATAGTGAAATCGAGCACAAGATCACCGTCGGTTTTGGGCGCCAGACGCTACTCAGCGCGGCGGACTCCCTGATAGACCTGGTGAGCCGCGAAAAATTGCGCCATATCTTCCTGATTGGCGGCTGTGACGGCTCCCGCGATGAGCGCAGCTACTTTACCGATCTTGCTACCAGCGTGCCGGATGACTGCCTGATACTGACGCTGGCCTGCGGTAAATATCGCTTTAATAAACTGGAATTTGGCGATATCGAAGGGCTGCCGCGGCTCATTGATGCAGGTCAGTGTAATGACTCCTATTCAGCCATTATGCTGGCCGTCACGCTGGCGGAAAAACTGGGCTGCGGCGTGAATGACCTGCCGCTGAGCCTGGTACTCTCCTGGTTTGAACAAAAGGCAATTGTGGTGCTGCTGACGCTGCTGTCACTGGGCGTGAAAAATATCGCCACCGGCCCAACCGCGCCGGGCTTCCTGACCCCTAATCTACTGGCCGTGCTTAACGAAAAATTCGGCCTGCACGCCATCACTACCGTAGAGCAGGATTTGCAGAACATGCTGGGCACCGCGTAAGGAGAAATAAACAGAATGACCATGCCAACGCCGCTGTGTCCGTATCGGATGCAGGTACATCATATTAAGCAGGAAACGCCGGATGTCTGGACCCTGTCTCTTTTTTGCCACGACGACTATCACTATGATGCAGGGCAGCACGCGCTCATCAGCATCCGCAACGGCGCTGATACGCTGCGCGCGTATACGATATCTTCCACCCCGGGCGTAAGCCCGTTTATCACGCTTACCGTGCGCCGTATCTCAGGCGGCGCAGGCTCCGAATGGCTGACGCGGGAAGTAAAACGCGGCGATTATCTGTGGCTCTAAGAAGCACAAGGGGATTTCACCTGTACCGCGCATCCGGCAGGACGCTATTTATTTCTGGCCGCCGGCTGCGGCGTTACGCCAATCGCCTCCATGCGGCGCTGGCTGGCGAAATTCAGCCCGCTGACCGACGTCCAGGTCATTTACTGTGTGCGATCGCCGCAGGATGTCATTTTCGCCGAAGAGTGGCGCAATTATCCGGTAACGCTGATTGCGGAAAACGGCGCGGCGCCGGGCTTTATTCCAGGCCGCCTCACGCGCGAACAGTTAGCCGCTGTGCCCAATCTGGCCAACCGCACCGTCATGGCCTGCGGCCCGGCACCGTGGATGGAGTTTGTTGAGGAACAGTGCCGCGCGCTGGGCGTAAGTCGGTTCTGGAAAGAGAAATTCTTCACGCCCGCCGCTGCCCCGGCAGCCAGCGGCCTGAAAATTTCCACGCTCCAGCCGGTACGTGAATTTTACGCCCCGGCCGGCACCACGCTGCTTGAAGCGCTCGAAAGTAATCGCGTGCCGGTCAATGCGGCCTGCCGCGCGGGCGTGTGCGGCTGCTGCAAAACCAAAGTGCTGGCCGGTGAGTATTCTGTCTCCAGTACCGCCACGCTGACGGAACAGGAAATAGCCGATGGCTACGTGCTCGCCTGTTCCTGCCATCCCGAGAGCGATCTCACGCTCGCCTGAGTCTTTCTTACTATACGCCGCCTGCAGCCAGGCGGCGCTTTCTGCCCTTCGAACTCTCCGCAATCGTCTATGCTTGATGGCATATTTAAAACGAAACAAGGAGATGTGATGAAACAGACCGTTGCCGCATATATAGCCAAAACGCTGGAAGCCGCGGGAGTCAAACGCATTTGGGGCGTTACGGGCGATTCGCTTAACGGGCTAAGCGACAGTCTTAATCGCATGGGCACCATACAATGGATGCCGACGCGACACGAAGAGGTCGCCGCCTTCGCCGCCGGCGCAGAAGCGCAGCTTACCGGTGAACTGGCCGTTTGCGCTGGTTCTTGCGGGCCCGGCAACCTCCATCTCATTAACGGTCTTTTCGACTGTCAGCGCAACCGCGTTCCGGTCCTCGCTATCGCCGCGCATATTCCTTCCAGCGAAATTGGCAGCGGCTACTTCCAGGAAACACATCCGCAGGAACTGTTTCGCGAATGCAGCCACTATTGTGAGCTGGTCTCTTCACCCGAACAAATCCCCCAGGTTCTGGCAATTGCAATGCGTAAGGCCGTGCTTAACCGCGGCGTTTCCATCATCGTGCTACCGGGCGATGTCGCGCTAGACTCGATCCCGGACGGCGCCAGTACGCACTGGTATCCGGCGCCGCAGCCGGTTGTGATTCCTGAACAGGCGGAACTGGAAAAACTGGCGCAGGTTTTGCGCTACGCCACCAATATTACGCTTATGTGCGGCAGCGGCTGCGCTGGCGCACACGACGAACTGGTCGCCCTGGCACAAAAACTGAAAGCGCCGGTAGTACACGCGCTGCGCGGTAAAGAACACGTTGAATATGACAATCCCTATGATGTAGGCATGACCGGGCTTATCGGTTTTTCTTCCGGTTATCACGCCATGATGAACGCCGATACGCTGTTGCTGCTCGGCACGCAGTTTCCTTATAGGGCGTTTTATCCGGAAAATGCGAGGATCATCCAGTTAGATATTAATCCGGGTAGTATTGGCGCGCACAGTAAAGTGGATATGGCGCTCATTGGCGACGTGAAAGCAACGCTTAACGCGCTGTTACCGCTTCTGGAAGAAAAAACTAACAGCCAGTTCCTGGATAAGGCCGTTGATGACTATCGCAGCGCGCGCAAAGATCTGGATGCGCTGGCGCAGCCCAGTAATAAAGCCGTGCATCCACAATATTTAGCGCAGCAAATTAGTCGCCATGCCGGTGAAGACGCCATTTTTACCTGCGATGTCGGTACCCCAACCGTATGGGCGGCCCGTTATCTGGCCATGAACGGGAAGCGTCGCCTGCTTGGATCGTTTAATCACGGCTCAATGGCGAACGCCATGCCGCAGGCGCTAGGTGCTCAGGCCACCGCGCCGGATCGCCAGGTCATCGCCATGTGCGGTGACGGCGGTTTTAGCATGCTGATGGGAGACTTTTTGTCTATCGTGCAAATGCGCCTGCCGGTAAAAATCGTGGTGTTTAATAATAGTGCGCTCGGATTTGTTGCCATGGAGATGAAAGCAGGCGGGTACCTGACCGATGGCACCGAGCTGCATGCCACTAACTTTGCGCGGATTGCCGAAGCCTGCGGCATCCCCGGTATTCGCGTCGAGAAATCTGAAGACGTTGAGGCGGCGCTGCAACAGGCTTTCAGCACGCCAGGACCGGTGCTGGTGGATGTTACCGTCGCGAAAGACGAGCTGGCGATGCCGCCGCAAATTAAACTGGAACAGGCGAAAGGCTTTAGCCTGTATATGATGCGCGCGATAATTAACGGACGCGGTGATGAAATCGTGGAGTTGGCCAAAACCAATTGGTTCCGTTAACCTGCGCGCCGTTGCTAAATAGTCTCTACGGGCGCCCGCTACGCGCCCGTTTGTCTTTCAGTTTTTTCGCACACAATGCGCACTCCCCGCGCTGGTGCAGCTTGGTTATAGTCGCGATAATGCCGTTCACAGGACGTTACGCACTCGCCGATTATGCCGGCACCGCGCGTTTTACATGCCTACAGAGAGAGTGTGAATGGAAACACCGCAAACGATTTTAGTACTGGGTGCCAGCGGCTATATTGGGCAGCGCTTAACCCCGCGCCTGAGCGCCGCAGGGCATCGGGTTATTGCCGCCGCGCGCCGTAAATCCTGGCTCGAAAAGCAGCAGTGGCCTGGGGTACGTTGCCGCCACGTTGATTTACAGCGCCCGGAAACCCTGGAAGGACTGCTGGACGGCGTCGATACACTGTATTACCTGGTGCACAGTATGGGCGACGGGGACGATTTTATCGCCCGTGAACGCGAGTCAGCCTGCCATTTGCGTGACGCGCTGCGCCGACATCCGGTTCGGCAAATTATTTTTCTCAGCGCGCTTCAGGCCGCTGACGGCGATACCAGTTCCGATCATCTGCGGGCGCGACAAATTACCGGCGATATTTTACGCGAGGCCGCAGTCCCTGTGACCGAGGTGCGCGCCGGCATTATCGTCGGTGCCGGCTCAGCGGCCTTCGAAGTGATACGGGATATGGTGTATAACCTGCCGGTATTAACTCCGCCGCGCTGGGTACGTTCGCGAACTTCCCCGATTGCGCTAGAAAATCTGCTGGTTTATTTACAGGAATTACTCACTCATCCCGACGCGGAGCACCGCATTTTCGAGGCAGCCGGGCCAGAAGTCCTGAGCTATCAACAGCAGTTTCAGCGCTTTATGGCCATTAGCGGCAGCCACCGTCCCTTGATCCCAATCCCGCTCCCGACTCGCTGGATTTCCGTGTGGTTCTTAACAATGATCACTTCCGTGCCGCCCACGATTGCGAAGGCGCTGATCCGGGGATTGAAACACGACCTGTTAGCCGACGATCGCCCTTTGCGCGCGCTGATCCCACAAACACTTATCACCTTCGACGACGCCGTGCGCGCCACGCTCGATGAAGAAAAAGAGTTAGTTAATTCCCAGGACTGGGGATATGACCCACAGGCGTTTGCACGCTGGCGCCCTGAGTACGGTTACTTTCCAAAACAGGCGGGATTTTCAGTTAAAACCTCGGCTTCTCTGGCATCGCTCTGGGCGGTAATTAATGAAATCGGCGGCCCACGGGGCTACTTTTACGCCAATATTCTCTGGCGAACGCGGGCGATGCTAGATCTTCTGGTGGGTCACCGGCTGGCAAAAGGTCGCACTCAGCGCGCCTGGTTACAAAAAGGCGACTGCGTCGATAGCTGGAAAGTGATTGTGGTGGAGCCTGAAAAAGAGCTTACGCTGCTGTTTGGCATGAAAGCGCCCGGGCTAGGCCGTCTTTCTTTCACTCTCCAGAACGAAGGCGATGTTCGCCGGCTGGACGTACGGGCCTGGTGGCATCCCCATGGGACGCCGGGCCTGCTTTACTGGCTCCTAATGTTCCCTGCGCATTTGTTTATTTTTCGGGGTATGGCGCACCGTATTGCAAAGCTTGCTGAGCAGAGGCCAGGCAAACGCGCATCTGAGCGCTAATTGAAGCAGTTTTTCCATTGCATGCGTGGGCAATTCACGAAAGAATGCCCCGCGAAACAGTGATAGCAGGGTGAGTTAACATGAAAGTACTGGTCACGGGAGCCACCAGCGGTTTAGGTCGCAATGCGGTGGAATATCTGCGTCGACGCGGCGTTAGCGTGACGGCTACCGGGCCAAACGCGGCGATGGGCGAACTGCTTCGCAAGCTGGGCGCGGAGTTTATTCACGCAGATTTAACCAACCTGGTTTCCTCACAGGCCCGCGCCATGCTCGATGGCGTCGATACGCTGTGGCACTGCTCCGGGTTTACCGCCCCCTGGGGCAGCCGGGAAGCATTCGATCTCGCCAACGTTCGCGCCACGCGCCGCCTTGGCGAGTGGGCCGTTGCATGGGGGGTAAACACATTCGTGCATATTTCCTCGCCATCGCTCTACTTTGACTATCACCACCATCGGGACATACCGGAAACCTTCCAGCCGGTGCGATACGCTAACGAATTCGCACGCAGCAAGGCGGCAGCGGAAGAGGTTATCGGGCATCTGGCTCAGGCCAATCCACGTACCCGGTTCGCTATTTTGCGCCCGCAGAGCCTTTTCGGCCCTCACGATACGGTATTTTTCCCGCGTCTGGCCCAGATGATGCGTCATTACGGCAGTATTTTGTTGCCTCGGGGCGGCAGCGCGCTGGTGGATATGACCTATCAGGAAAACGCGGTATACGCGATGTGGCTCGCCAGCTTGCCGGAAAACGCACATTTGCCGTCAGGGCGCGCGTGGAATATTACCAATATGGAATCCCGCCCGCTGCGCGAAATTGTGCAGACGTTGATAGACGCGCTGGGCATTCGCTGCCGCATTCGCTCAGTGCCCTGGCCAATGCTCGATATGGTCGCCCGCAGCCTGGAGCGTCTGAGTCACCGCACCCATAGCGAACCCGCACTCACCCACTATGGCGTTTCCAAACTTAATTTTGATTTTACGCTTGATATCCGGCGCGCTCGCGAAGAGCTGGGCTACCAGCCGATTATCACGCTGGATGAGGGCATCGCCCGCACCGCCGACTGGCTGCGCGACCACGGGCGGCTGCGCCGCTGATGCTGCATAAGTGACTGGCAGAGGATACGATCCTCCGCGTTATTCTGGGCCGAAGCGCAGATAATAATTCTGCGCTTCGGCACGTTTATGCCGACCGCGCGCGAATCGACTAAAAATCACCCAGAATGTGTGCCTACTGCAGCGCCGCCGTCATGAAAACCAGCGAAATTCCCCTGCCGGGCTAATTTTGCCCGTATTTTTCCAACAGCGCTTCACCGATAGCCTGCGTCTGCGCATCGGCTACGCCGTCATAGCGCGCGGGGCGAAAATGCATTTGAAAGGCGGCGATAACGCGCCGGCGCTGCGTTTGCGTCATATCCGGCGGCGTTTCATAGCCATAACGCGCCAGTAAATCCAGCACATCCGCTTCGTTAACCGGCGCATAGGGGTCGCGTCCGCTCAGATAAAATGCGACGCGTGCGGGCTCGGGCCAGGCACCAATCCCCGCCAGTGCAAGCTGGTGCCACGGAAATAGCGGGCCGGGATCGACTTTACGCTGCGGCGCGATATCCGCATGCGCGACCACATTCTGCGGCGCAATGCGGTGGCGCTGAATGATATCGCGAGCAAGAGGGATAAGCGCGGCTATTTGAGCGTGCTCAAAGGGATAATAGCGCTTTCCCATTCCTACCTTCTGATACCCCTGATTGACCAGCTCGATGCCAATGGACGTATCGTTCAGGCGCGAAGTTCCACGCCAAAAGCTTTTACCCGCATGCCAGGCTATCTGATTTTCCGGCACCAGCGCCCAAATCAATGGTTTATTGCGCTGCACCGGCGGGCGCTCAGGAAGCAGATAATGTACGCTCACATCGCGCCCGGTTAACATCGCCAGCGAGCCGTCGAACTCATCCGCAGTATAGTGAATCACTAAGAAGCGCTCGCGCGGAAAAGCGTTCGGCGCCCGCTGGCGCGTTTCTACCCGATAAGTTCCGCGATCGACGATCCCCGGCTGCGTGGCGCAGCCTGCAAGAAAAACGATTAATAACAGCCAAATCCCTTTCATTGCACAACGGATCCTTAGCGGGTTTTCACTGCGGTCCCGCTGACGCTTACCATCAACATGCTGCTATCCTTGCCAACGGTTTCATAATCAATATCGATTCCCACGATCGCATCCGCGCCCAGAGATTCCGCCTGCGCCTGAAGCTCCTGAAATGCTATTTCACGCGCTTTACGAAGCTCTTTTTCATAGGCGCCGGAGCGACCGCCCACGATATCGCGGATGCCGGCAAAAAAATCACGGAAAATATTGGCGCCCAGAATCGCTTCGCCGGTGACAACGCCGCAGTACTCCACAATGCTATGGCCTTCCAGAGTAGGGGTGGTAGAAAATTTCATCTTAAGCTCCTTTTTGTCGAACAATGCGTCAGGCAAACGCCCGAGAGCGCATTTTATTTTGTACCAGGCTATGCTAACGCTCTACTATAAGCGTAGTTATCCTGAGAAACATAAGGAAATCATCATGCGAAGCTTAGTCAAGACGCTGATAGCGTCATGCGCCTTACTCCTCAGCGCCTGCACCACTGTGACACCCGCCTACAAAGATATTGGCGTCCGCAACGGCCCATGCGTGAACGGCGGCCCCGATAGCGTCGCACAGCAGTTTTATGACTATCGTCTTGCCCACACCGGCCAGGACACCGCCGGTCTTCGGCCTTACCTGAGCGATGCTCTGTGGCAGCAATTAGAGCAGTCAAAGCGTAACAGTACGGCGCAGCAATTAATCCCGTTCGACAGCCACAGTAGTGGATTCGATAGCGCAAGCGTAAACAGCGCGTCAACCATTCCGAATACCGATGCACGTAATATCCCGCTGCGCGTCACGCTTAAAAAAGGCGATCGCCAGTGGCGTGATGAAGTACTCATGATCCGTGAGGGAACCTGCTGGGCGGTAGACGATATACGCCATCTGGACGCGGATGGCCAAACGCCTTCAGCGACCCTGCGTGAATCGCTGGCCGCAACGCGCTAACTCAACGATAGTGACGTGTTACGCGCAGGTTCAATCCTGACCTGCGCTTTTTATCGCCCACCGGTGGCGATATCTTGTGCTAAATTTAACCGGCGGCACCGCCCATTTTCAATTTTAACGCACTTATATTGCATAATTATTCCGCCGGGAGTACCATTTGCCCCTTCAAACGTTATCTAATGGCTTCGCATGAGTATTCAATTAGACGGCATTAATTGCTTTTACGGCGCACATCAGGCGCTGTTTGACATTACGCTCAATTGCCCTCAGGGAGAAACGCTGGTGCTGCTCGGGCCGAGCGGCGCGGGGAAAAGCTCCCTGCTGCGCGTGTTAAACCTGCTGGAAATGCCGCGCTCAGGAACGCTGAACATCGCCGGTAACCATTTTGACTTCACTAAAACGCCGGGCGATAAAGCCATCCGCGAACTGCGTCAAAATGTCGGCATGGTGTTTCAGCAATACAACCTGTGGCCGCATCTCACCGTAATGCAAAATCTGATTGAAGCACCCTGCCGCGTACTGGGGCTGAGTAAAGACGCCGCGCGCGATCGCGCCGTCAAATTACTTGAGCGTTTACGCCTTACCCCCTACGCCGATCGCTATCCGCTGCATCTCTCCGGCGGCCAGCAGCAGCGTGTTGCCATCGCGCGGGCGCTAATGATGGAACCTCAGGTGCTGCTGTTTGATGAGCCGACTGCCGCGCTGGACCCGGAAATTACCGCGCAAATTGTTAGCATTATTCGGGAGCTGGCAGACACTCACATTACGCAGGTTATCGTCACACATGAAGTGGAAGTGGCGCGCAAAACCGCAAGCCGCGTGATTTACATGGAAAATGGGCGCATTGTCGAGCAGGGCGATGCTGGCTGTTTCTCACAGCCGAAGACTGACGCATTTAAATCGTATCTTTCACATTAATTAAGCCGGGGTATATGACAATGAAAAAAGTAATTCTTGCCGCGCTTTTCGCCAGCATCAGCCTGTCCGCCAGCGCGGCGCAGACGCTGCGTTTTGCGACCGAGGCGTCCTACCCTCCGTTCGAATCGATGGATGCGAATAATCATATCGTTGGCTTTGATGTCGATTTAGCCAACGCGCTGTGTAAAGAAATGAACGCGACCTGCACATTTTCAAATCAGGCTTTTGATAGCCTGATCCCCAGCCTGAAATTTCGCCGTACAGACGCCGTAATGGCAGGCATGGACATCACGCCCGAGCGGGAAAAACAGGTACTGTTTAGCGCGCCGTACTATAACAACTCCGCGCTGTTTATTGGCGTGAAAGGCAAGTACGCTGAAATCAGCCAGTTGAAAGGTAAAAAGGTCGGCGTGCAAAACGGGACCACCCACCAGAAGTTCATTAATGATACGCACCCGGAATTTACTACCGTGTCTTATGACAGCTATCAGAACGCGCGCCTAGATCTGCAAAACGGGCGTATCGACGCCGTCTTTGGCGATACCGCGTTGGTCACCGAGTGGCTGAAAAACAATCCAAAACTGTCCGCCATTGGCGATAAAGTTACCGATAAGAGTTACTTCGGCACCGGTCTGGGTATCGCGGTGCGTAAAGGTAATACTGACCTGCAGCAGCAGCTTAACAGCGCGCTGGAGAAAGTGAAGAAGGATGGAACGTATGAAACCATCTACAGCAAATGGTTTCAGAAGTAATTAACCAATGAACGAAATTTTCCCCCTCGCCAGCGCCGCCGGAATGACCGTCGGCCTTGCCGTTTGCGCGCTGGTCG
The DNA here is from genome assembly GCA_945271245.1 of uncultured Enterobacteriaceae bacterium. Lineage (GTDB taxonomy): Bacteria > Pseudomonadota > Gammaproteobacteria > Enterobacterales > Enterobacteriaceae > Apirhabdus > Apirhabdus apintestini. The sequence goes on from CALYPF010000113.1 coordinate 14,470, forward strand.
TCGGTCTGGCGCTGGCAATGTGTTTTGCGGTCTGGGAATCAGCGAAATGGCGCCCCATTGCCTGGCTTGGCTCCGGGCTGGTCACGCTGCTGCGCGGGTTGCCAGAAATTCTGGTTGTTCTGTTTATCTATTTCGGCGCTTCGCAGCTTTTACTGATGCTTGCCGATGGGTTTACGCTGCATCTGGGTTTGACTCAAATTCCGGTTCAACTGGATATTGAAAACTTTGACGTTAGCCCGTTTTTTTGCGGGGCGCTGGCTCTGGCGCTGCTTTATGCCGCTTATGCGTCGCAAACGCTGCGCGGCGCGCTGAAAGCCGTGCCACACGGGCAGCGTGAAGCGGGTCAGGCGCTCGGCCTCAGTAAAAGCGCTACCTTTTTTCGCCTGGTGATGCCGCAAATGTGGCGCCACGCGCTGCCCGGTTTAGGTAATCAATGGCTGGTGCTGTTAAAAGATACGGCGCTGGTATCCCTGATTAGCGTCAACGATTTAATGCTGCAAACCCGCAGCATCGCAACTCGCACGCAGGAACCCTTTACCTGGTACCTTATTGCCGCCGCTATTTATCTGGTTATCACCCTGCTTAGCCAGCTTTTGCTGACGCTAATTGACCGCCGGGCGACGCGCTTTGAACGGAGGGCGAGCTGATGATGGATTATTTCCCGGAATTGCTGAAGGGGTTACATACCAGTCTGACGTTGACGCTCGCTTCGCTGATTGTAGCTTTGATTCTGGCGCTCTTATTTACGGTTATCCTGACGCTTAAAACGCCCATACTTGCCTTTCTTGTACGCATCTGGATAACCTTATTTACCGGTACGCCGCTGCTGGTGCAAATATTCCTTATCTACTATGGTCCCGGGCAGTTTCCCTCTTTGCAGGCAATTCCCTGGCTATGGCACCTGCTTTCTGAGCCCTGGCTCTGTGCGCTCATCGCGCTGTCGTTGAACAGTGCGGCCTATACCACCCAGCTTTTTTACGGAGCGATACGCGCTATCCCGGACGGCCAATGGCAGTCTTGTCAGGCGCTTGGTATGAGCCGTAAAAGTACGCTGGCTATTTTATTGCCCTACGCTTTTAAACGTGCACTCTCATCGTATTCAAATGAAGTGGTTCTGGTATTCAAAAGTACGTCCCTCGCTTACACCATTACGCTGATGGAAGTCATGGGCTACGGACAGTTGTTGTACGGACGCACTTACGATGTGATGGTGTTCGGCGCAGCCGGCGTCATCTATTTGGTAGTAAACGGATTACTTACCTTAATGATGCGCCTAATTGAACGACGCGCGCTGGCGTTTGAGCAACGTTAGCCTGGCGGCACTATCGTTATTACCAACGGGCCATTCGGCCCGTTTTGCCTGTCTTTGCAAACAAACTGACTCTCTTTGCCACAGGCCATCTGACGCACATAGTGAGTAAGCGCATTTAACCACCCAACGCTTTCCTTATTATTTGCAAACCTGTCGATACCGATGATTAATTCGTTTCCAGCCGCTTATCCACTGCAAGGCCTCTGAGACTTATACCTCATCAAATCACTAATAAAAATGGCTAAAAGCGGCGCTTTTCTTTCTCTTTTCTCTGCCCTGAATCATTTCATCCCGGCTCTAAAACCGATTTACCGTTTAAGTTAAAAGTGGAAAAATGTTTATTTATGCTTTTTTATTGATTAAATATTCAATAAATGGCATGGTAATTCTTACGCCATAAACGGTATAAAAAAAGAATGACGACGGGAGCTCTGATGAAAAAGTTACTTTTAGCTGTGACCCTGGCCACAATCGCCTATAACGCCAGCGCGGGCGAAAAGATTCGATTTGCCTCTTCAGCCACCTATCCTCCATTTGAATCCATGAGTGCGAATAACCAGATTGTGGGTTTTGATATCGATGTAGCTAAAGCTTTATGTAAACAGATGCAGGCGGAGTGCACATTTACCAATCAGGCGTTTGACAGCCTGATACCAGCGCTTAAATTCCGCAAATTTGACGCAGTTATTTCGGGTTTGGATATCACGCCAGAGCGCAGTAAACAGGTGACGTTTACCAGCCCCTACTTCGCCAATTCAGCGCTGGTTATCGCTAAATGTTACCAACGGTGCAAAACTGATCCACCCCAGCGGTTGAAAACTGATCCA
>CALYPF010000114.1 GCA_945271245.1 uncultured Enterobacteriaceae bacterium
TTGCCGTTTGCCGTTTGCCGTTTGCCGTTTGCCGTTTGCCGTTTGCCGTTTGCCGTTTGCCGAAACCCTACCCGGCCGCCTCTATAAAGACAACCCGGCGCACATAATCTGCGCCTGCCACTACTTTTCCACCGGCGCTTTCGGCCACATCTGGCTCAGGGAAATGCGCCCAACACATTGCGCGTCGAAGATTTTCCGTCAGCCGATAATAAATGATGTATTCATCTTGCGGGCTACAAATTAGCCGCCCGCACCGCCGAATCCGTCTGGGTAATCAGCAAACTAAGCCCGTCATTTTTACGGCCAATAACGGGCGCGTAATCTAAAACCAATCCAGAATAACAGCGCTACAGAAAGCACTGATGGCAAGAAATTAGAACCAATATCGGGATATTGCACCCGAACTACGGCGCTATAAATCAGCACGCCTAACACAAAGCAGGATGCTGCAATCCCCGGCAATCCTGCGGCCATTGCACAACGCAGATAGCGCTGGTGCAATCCCCAAACGGTTAATATCAACGAAATGAGTGGGAAAATTGAGAAAGGAACCGCAGGGCTAAATAGCGCAGAGCAGGCGCCGTTTATCGATAGCCCGGCCAATAAAGCTAAAACGAGGGTACTTCTCTCCTGATTAAACGCTTTCATGATTCTAACATTGAACCTTAACTATCCAGTTATTCGACTTTATCACCAGGCAAGTGCCGGGCGATCGCCATTCTCTCTTGCTCACGCCGGTACCAGTAATAGGCGCCTTTGGAAATCATACGCAACTGCAGTACCAGGCGCTCCTCCAGCAGACATCGCTGTTCCACATCAATATCCAGCGCTTCGGCACCGGCATTAAAAACGATAGTTACCATCGCCTCAGCCTGCGCTTCGGTAAAGCTTCGCGGCATGCGGTTTTCCAGCTCCAGATAATCAGCCAGCTCAGCAATAAAGTGCTGGATTTCGCGCGCAACGGCGGCGCGAAACGCCGCGGAGGTTCCGGATCGCTCACGCAATAGCAAACGAAAAGCATTGGGATTATTACCGATAAACTCCATAAATGTCGAAACAGAAGTGCGTATTACGCTACCCCCTCTCGCGATGCGCTGACGCGCCTGGCGCATTAGCTGGCGTAGCATCAGGCCGCTCTCATCAACCATCGTTAACCCCAGCTCATCGACGTCGCGGAAGTGCCGGTAAAACGATGTTGGGGCAATGCCTGCCTCGCGAGCCACTTCGCGTAAGCTCAGGCTGGCAAAACTTCTTTCAGCGCTCAACTGACTAAATGCGGCCTCGATTAATGAACGTCGAGTTCGTTCTTTTTGCTGCGCTCTTACACCCATTCAGATGCCTGAATCCTTCAAACCATAGCGGCACTATATCAGAGATTAAAACCGCTGGGGTTATAAAGGATTGTGAATGGTTGTTTACGCGGCGAGCGTCGCAGCACGCAGAAAAACGCACAATTCTAATTGGGCCTTCCAGTTCGCGATGTTATCATTATGTTGATTTGATGTATAAAAACAGGTGAGTTTCGCCATGTCACATTCATATGATTACGACGCTATCGTTATCGGATCTGGTCCCGGCGGCGAGGGAGCAGCCATGGGCCTGGCTAAACAAGGTGCCCGGGTCGCCGTTATTGAGCGCTACCATAACGTTGGCGGCGGTTGTACCCACTGGGGCACTATCCCTTCCAAGGCTCTGCGGCACGCCGTTAGCCGTATTATTGAATTTAATCAGAATCCCTTATATAGCGATCATACCCGCCTTCTGCGCTCATCATTTGCCGATATTTTGCGCCACACGGATAGCGTAATTAGCCAGCAAACTAACATGCGCCGGGGATTTTACGAACGAAATCGCTGTGAAATCCTACAGGGCAATGCATGTTTTATTGACGAACATACGCTTCAGCTTGAGTGTCATGACGGCAGCGTAGAAACGCTGAGCGCGGAGAAATTTGTTATTGCCTGCGGGTCTCGCCCCTACCATCCGGATGACGTCAACTTCACGCACTCGCGTATTTATGACAGCGATTCGATTTTGAGCCTGCATCATGAACCTCAGCACGTCATTATTTATGGCGCGGGCGTTATCGGCTGTGAATACGCCTCCATTTTTCGCGGTATGAGCGTTAAAGTGGATTTGATTAATACCCGGGATCGCCTGTTGGCGTTTCTCGATCAGGAAATGTCCGATTCACTCTCATATCACTTCTGGAATAGCGGCGTGGTTATTCGCCACAACGAAGAATACGAGAAAATAGAAGGCGTTGATGATGGCGTTATCGTTCACCTAAAATCCGGCAAGAAGGTGAAAGCGGATTGCCTACTCTATGCGAATGGCCGTTCGGGTAATACTGATACGCTGGCGTTACATCGCATTGGACTGGAAACAGACAGTCGCGGCCAGTTAAAAGTCAACAGCATGTATCAAACCGCGCTGCCCCATGTTTGGGCGGTGGGTGATGTCATTGGTTATCCCAGCCTTGCTTCCGCTGCCTACGATCAGGGGCGGATAGCCGCTCAGGCTATGATAAAAGGGGAGGCCAACGCGCATTTGGTCGAGGATATCCCCACCGGAATTTATACCATTCCGGAAATCAGTTCGGTTGGGAAAACCGAGCAACAACTCACCGCCATGAAAGTCCCTTACGAAGTGGGACGCGCGCAGTTTAAACATCTCGCTCGCGCGCAGATTGTTGGCATGAATGTGGGTACGCTGAAAATTCTATTTCATCGGGAAACCAAAGAGATACTGGGGATTCACTGCTTTGGCGAGCGTGCGGCGGAAATTATCCATATTGGGCAGGCCATCATGGAACAAAAAGGCGGCGGTAACACGCTCGAATACTTTGTTAACACCACCTTTAACTACCCTACTATGGCAGAAGCCTATCGGGTAGCAGCGCTCAACGGGCTAAATCGTTTATTTTAATTACCCCTCGAAATGCCCGTCCATCTGTGAGCGGATGGCTTCTGCCAACTGCTCATAACGGTTACGCAGCGGCGAGCCAGGGCGATAAACTAAGCCAACGGTACGTTTGGGCTCAGGCTTATAGCACGGTAGATACACCACACCATCACGCTGGCGCTCCTGCGGCACAGAAAGCGCAGGCAAGAGAGTAATTCCGCTTCCGGCTGCCACCATATTGCGTAATGTCTCAAGGCTGGTTGCACGGAAATGGGTATCTTCGTCGGCCCCGGCTTCGAAGCAAAATCCCATCGCCTGGTCGCGTAAACAGTGCCCATCTTCCAGCATCAGCAATTTTTCACCGGCCAAATCAGACATTGGCACCCGATCGCGCCCAGCCCACGGATGATCTTGATAGATAGCCAGCGACATAGGCTCATCAAACAGCGGCACTTCAATAAACGATTCGCTTTCTTTAACCAACGCCAGTATCGCGCAATCCAGTTTACCGCTATCAAGCTGGGCCAAAAGTTGATGCGTTTGCGCTTCATGCAAATACATCTCTAATTTCGGGAAAGCCTGATGCAGCATAGGAATAATATGGGGTAACAGATAAGGGCCTACGGTGGGAATTAGCCCTATATGGAGAGGTCCGGACATGGTTTCGCCTTGCTGACTCGCCATCTCTTTAAGTACTTTTACTTCGCGCAATACGGTTCGCGCCTGATCCACCAGCAATAAGCCAGCCTGAGTGAACAGAACTTTACGGCTGGTTCGTTCCAGCAACATAACGCCAAGCTCATCCTCAAGTTTACGGATTTGCCCGCTCAATGTGGGCTGACTCACGTGGCAAGCATCAGCCGCACGACGAAAATGTCGGTGCTCTGCAAGGGCCACCAGATACTCAAGATCACGAATATTCATTGCTAATCCTCCGCCATCATGATAGTTCATGACGATAGAAATGATAGCAATTTATGACTATCCCTATCAAGGATTCTAATGAATAATCCCCTGCAACCAGAAACAATATTGATTACATCCCTTAATAAAGGTTTCTGATGCTACCTTCTGAAGTTTCGGCTAAATGCAGCCACACGATTCCGATGAAGAGCTAATAGCCAACGTGAATCTTTGCGGACAGTAATGTCCGCTTTTTTTTATTACTAGAGTTCTACACCCGTAACGTATTTCATATTATTCCAAATAGCATCAAATATACGAATAAAAAAAGACTTCCACCATCATCAGTCCATAAAGAAAAATAACGATAGAAATCCCTTTAATAAACATCCATATTTATAAAAAATGAATACTCACTATTTTTATAAAACAATCCATTGTAAATAATGAAGTAAGAATCAACTCAACTTGTTATAGTGAATTAATAACTTATTTGCTGTACTTTTATAAATTTGCTTTAAGCCGATTTCCCGGGCATGCCTTTCATTAGACCATAAATCATATCTGAAGCAATTTTCAATCCACGATCGTACCCAATGAATGGCCCGATAACCGCACCAGCAGCAGCACCAAGGAATGCACCGCCAACCATCCCCGCCAGCGCGGTTAAGCCACCGCCAATACCGACTAAATCATGTTTAAAAGCAGCACTGCCGCCTTGAATAGCCAGAAGCCAGCTCACTAATACCGCCCCGCCAAGCGAACAAATTACTCCCTCGCCAATATTGGCTCCTATATTGTCACCATATGCACCTGCAACACAGCAGATTTCGCCCGCATTTAACTCACGCATGATAATCATTCCTTGAAAATAATAGGTTAATATAATAAGCAAAAATGAATTACTTAACGCCGCCGGCCATCATATTTTTCACCGCATCAATAGCATGCTGGTATACATAATCGAAAGGAACTAATAACCCACCTACCGCGCCACCAATACCGCCAATAATCCCACCACCGGCAGCTCCAACCAATTGACCTATCAGACTTAATCCCCAAACCCCCGTTGCATCACCGCCACGGTTATAGCCAATCACAGCGCCATTCATTGCCGCAACGGTTGCCGCCAGAATAGAGCCACCAAGGCGGCTTACGATTTGTTCAGGTGTTAATGGTGCACCACCTGATACAGAGATCACTTCATCAACGTTTAGTTCACGCATATTTCTTTCCTTGATAAGAAAAATTATATCCTTGAGAGTACACCGTCAGAAGCTTCGATTATTTGAATCATATCCTCTGAACCGTATTTAATATCCCAGCCCGTGTACAAAACGACTATAGAAAAAAATTATTTTTATGTGGCAAATTTGATTGCCTTGTTAAATAAAAAATAGATTTACTTATGCATAATAAGAGGGCGAAAAAATAGAGTTAAATTAAACCATAAACTTTAATTAGCCACTCACTAATAAGTAGATGTCTTTGAAAAAACCAATGGGAATAATACATACACAACAGCCATTATATACAAAAATAAATGAACACCTTTAACCCCCCTGCAACCCCGGCTGATAAATCACGGAAATAAATCAATAAAAAAACAACAAGTTAACTTCATTAATCTTTTTCCCCTCGTAGGGATAAAATATAAACCCTCTCTATAAAGCAGAAATATTGTTTAGCTTCATAAGCACCAGACGGGCTGTGATTTAATAAACATATTAAAAGATAGTTCTATAACGTTATAATTCAACTTCATTTTTTATTTACCATCAAAATATCCCAGCTAAGTTAAGAACCAGTAAACAAATATATTTTTTGTATGTTTTACACCTAAACTCACGCTGTTTATTAACTCAAATATAGTCACAAATACGCCTATCTCACGAAAAATATAGATAAAAATAACACCAGAATGAATTCATGCGATCAATGGATTAGGTAAAATTTGATAAGAAATTTTTCAAGAAGATCGTTTTTTTACGGGTTATGCTTAAAAAAGACACAGCGCTGTATACGGTGAGGCTGGATAGTAGCAGTAAAAAACGATCGTTATGGAAGGAGGTATTTCTCTCCAGGGGGGGCACCAGCGCATGTATGAATAAGGAAGTAAAAGAAGGCTAGTGGTGGCTTAGTCGATAGCAGATAACTTTTAGTTGGCAATAAATAGCACCGATCTTACCAATATCGCTCGGTGCTATGCGCGTGCGCTAAATGTTTAAACGCGCCCTGGCGAATTCCAGTGCTTTGGCAACTTGTTCACCTGAGACGCCGCCCTGAGCGTTTCGCTTATCCAGACAGGATTGAAGTGAGAGCGCAGGATAAACATCCTCATCAATAACGGAGCTAAATCGCTGTAATTCCTGTAACGTCAATGCTTCCAGCGGTTTTCCCTGAGCAATAGCCTCTACAACAACTTCACCGACAATGTGGTGCGCCTCACGAAAGGGGACGCCCCGGGCGACCAAATAATCAGCCAGCTCAGTTGCGTTGGCATAACCTTGTTGAGCCGCCTCTTCACAGCGTTCACGCCGTAGCTGGATCCCCTCCAGCGTCAATTCCGCCATATGCAGGCATTCAAACCAAGTGTCCAGCGCATCAAATAATCCTTCCTTATCTTCCTGCATATCTTTGTTATAGGCTAGCGGAAGGCCTTTCAGCGTCATCATCATCCCGGTCAACGCTCCTTGCACACGTCCACACTTGCCGCGAATCAGTTCCAGCGCGTCTGGGTTTTTCTTCTGCGGCATGAGTGAAGAACCCGAGGTAACGCTATCTGATAATTCAATAAATCCCGCCTCACCGGTGTTGAAGAAGATGAGGTCTTCAGCAAAACGTGAAAGATGGACCATACCAATGGCCGCCGCAGAGAGCAGTTCCAGCACGTGATCGCGATCGGACACGCTATCCAGACTGTTTCGCGTCGCCGAGGCGAATCCCAGCCAGCCAGCTAACTGCTCCCTGTCGATGTTATAGGCCGTTCCCGCCAGCGCGCCGCAGCCGAGCGGGCTGATATCCAGCCGCGTTAACGCATCCTGCAACCGGCTCTCGTCCCGCACCAGCATCTCCACATAAGCCAGGCACCAGTGCGCAAAAGTGACCGGTTGCGCACGCTGCAGGTGCGTATATCCCGGCATTACGACATCCATATTCTCACCGGCTGTTGCAATTAACGCAGATTGCATACTCCGACAGGCTGCCAGCAGCTCTGCAACCTGAGCTTTACACCATAGCTTGAGATCGGTGGCCACCTGATCGTTACGGCTACGGCCGGTATGAAGTTTTTTACCCAAATCGCCGACTTTATCGATCAGTTGCCCTTCAACCCAACTATGAATATCCTCAGCGCCGCTCGATAAAATTTGCTCAGGGCTCTCCCGCACTTCGCTCAGCAAATCATTCAGGGCGTTTTCAAGCTGTTGCTGCTCCATTTCACTCAGAACCTGCACGCTCAGGAGCGCTTTCGACCAGGCAATGGAACCTTCGATATCCTGCTCGGCCAGGCGATAATCAAAACGCAAAGAATCATTAAACAGTTTAAACCGCCGATCGGCTGCCTGAGTAAAACGCCCGCCCCAAAGTGCCATAATTATGCTCCGTTAAATTCCATGCCGGACCTGTATTGGCCGCTCGCACGGTGAACGGCCAACAGTAAAATAGTCGCGATGCTAATCTGCATCGCGATTCCTCGATTTATTGCTTTTCATTCAGTGCGCGAATGCGCGATGACAGGGAGAAAAGACGAATAAAGCCGCCCGCATGGCTGTGATCGTACACATCGTCTTCACCAAAGGTGGCAAAATCTTCGTTATACAGACTATTAGGAGATTTTTTCTGGATCGCAGTGACCTGGCCCTTATACAACCGCAAAACCACCTCGCCGTTCACCTCTTCAGCCAGAGATTCAGCCGCAGCCTGTAATGAGCGGCGCAGCGGCGCAAACCAGCGGCCATCATAAATCACATACGACATTTCAAGGCCCAGTTGTTCACGCCATTTAAAACAGTCGCGATCCAGCACCAGTTGCTCAACTCCACGCAGCGCCGCCATCATAATGGTGCCCCCAGGCGTTTCATAACAACCGCGCGATTTAATGCCAACCAGCCGGTTCTCAACAATATCCACGCGCCCAACGCCGTGTTTCGCACCAATCTGATTTAGCATCTCCAGGCACTGAAACGGCGTAAGCGTTTTGCCATTTACCGCGACAACACGACCTTTTTCAACGCTCACCGTTACCTCTTCAGGCTCGTCCGGCGCGTTTAGAGGATCGACGGTCCACACCCAGCAATCTTTATTGGCCGCGTTCCACGGGCTTTCCAGTACGCCGCCTTCGGTAGAAATATGCCAGGCGTTTTCATCACGGCTATAAATTTTTTCGAGCGTTGCGGTAGTTGGAATATCGCGCTCTTTTAGGTAATCCAGCAGCGCCTCGCGTGAGCGCAAATCCCATTCACGCCATGGCGCAATCACTTTTAGCTCTGGTGCCAGCGCCGCCCATGCGGACTCAAAACGCACCTGATCGTTACCTTTACCGGTAGCACCGTGACATAACGCATCTGCACCCACTTTATGTGCGATATCCACTAACGCTTTCGCGATCAGCGGGCGCGCCATCGAGGTGCCCAGCAGGTAGCTGCCTTCATACAGCGCGCCGGTCTGTAATACCGGATAAACATAATCGCGAATAAATGTCTCACGCAAATCAACGACGTAGCACTCACTGGCACCGGAGCGCAGCGCTTTCTGTTCAACGCCGTGTAAATCATCGCGGTCCTGCCCAATATCCACCACGCAGGCGATGACTTCGCAGCCGTCATAATTCTCCTTGAGCCACGGAATAATCGCCGAGGTATCCAGTCCGCCTGAATAGGCGAGAACCACTTTCTTAATGCCGTGATTTTTCATATTTGTTCCTTCAGAATGCTATTAACTTATGCCAGTATCCGGGTGCCAATCGCCACGCCGTTGAATAAAGAGGGGAGCAGCTCAGCGTGGCGCCACGAGGCTATATCTACCGGCCGTCCTAATGTCCGCGCCGCTTCCAGCGCCGCATTTACTTTTACAACCATTCCATCGGTAATAATCCCTTGTGCAATTAGGACATCAGCCTGCGCAGCACTGACTTCGGCGATACGCTGCCCTTTGCCATCGAGAATACCGCTCACATCAGACAGCAGCACCAGATCCGCTTTCAGCGTCGCCGCCAGCGCCGTTGCCGCCTGATCGGCATTAACGTTCATGAGCGCACCGTCGTCAGTAATGCCGATAGAGCTCACTATTGGTAAAAAGCCTGCGTCCAGTAAGCCGCTTAGCAGCGCTGACGCACCCGGCTGCGCGCGACCTACGTGGCCAAGCTCATCATCATATTGCGTAACCTTAACGCTATCACCATCGCTGAGGCACAGGCCAACGGCCTGGATGCCATGTCGTTTTGCGCGGGCTAGCAGAGTTTTATTTGCCGTTCCGGCCAGAGCGCCGGTAATAATGTCAATCTGATCCGCCGGCGTGATACGCAGCCCATTCTTTTTTTGTACCGGCAATGCCAGCTTTTTCATTAGCTCATCGACTACGCAGCCACCGCCGTGAACGATCGCTAGCGGGCGCGCCCGATCGCTGCGCCAGGCAACCAGCGCCTCAAACAGGCGGGTTAGCGCGTCTTCACTGTCCAAAAGCACGCCACCTAATTTGATAATTAATGGACTCATCGTTCCCCCGTCGCTTAAATCAGAGACTCAGTTTCCGCAAAACCAAAACGAATGTTGGCACACTGGATAGCCTGAGCGGCCGCGCCTTTTAGTAAATTATCTTCCGCCGCGACGACAATCAGATGCTCCCCGTCTACGGCAAAACCAATGTCGCAATAAGGTAGCCCAACCACATTGTTAAGCGCCGGGAAAGCCTCGTCATACAGCCTTATCAGCGGCCGATCGCGATAACAGGCCTGATATGCCTGCGCTACCTGCTCGCGGGTAACGCCAGCGGCAAGACGGCAGGTAATTGTTTCCAGAATACCGCGCGCAAAATCGCCCAAATGCGGCGTAAAGATCACCGGCGTGCCTAAATGCGTTGCGATTTCCGGACTGTGACGATGCGTAAAGATTCCGTATGGGTGCAGGCTGACTTCACAAAAACTATTGCCAAGCGCAGCTTTGCGCCCCGCCCCGCTTACCCCACTCACGGCATTAATAACTGGGCGCTGGCGACTATCTAACAGCCCGCCCTCAAGGAGCGGACGCAGCGCTAACTGGGCGGCGGTGGGATAACATCCCGGTACCGCGATTAACTGCGCTTCTTTAAGTTCGGGCTTGCACCACTCCGCCAGCCCGTATACCGCCTGGGCTAAGAGCTCAGGGTGCTGATGCGTAAAACCATAATATTTCGGATAAAATTCGACATTGTTAACGCGATAAGCACCGGATAAATCAAATACTACACAATTGGCTGCCAGACACTGCGGTACAAGATAGTGGCTTACCTCATGCGCCGTTGCCAGAAATACGATATCCGCGTCGGCAGCAAGCGGAGCGATGTCATCCACGCCCACCAGCGGTAGATCTACGCAGCCTTTTAACCGCGGATGCAAAGAGGAAATATTTTTCCCTGCATCCTGGCTTTGCGCGGATACCGTTAAAGCGGTTATGTTCATAGAGGGGTGACGATGGGCATAAGCGGCCAGTTCCGCACCGGTGTAACCGCTTGCGCCTACAATTAGTGTATTCAACATTAAGCTAAACCTTTTCTCATCAGAAAAAATACGCTGGTACCGCACAGGAGGCTAACCATAAGGCACCGAAGTGTATCACCCTTTATGAATACGCTTTTTATTGCCAGCTGTATCATGTATTTTTATTCACTATAAATGAATTTTTATTAAACATTGAGTCATGAGGCCTGTCAACCGTGAAGAAACAATTACCGCCTTTTATCGAAATTTATCGCACGCTCATCGCCACTCCCTCTATCAGCGCAACGGAAGCCGCATTAGATCAGAGCAACGCACCGCTCATTGAGCTGCTATCAGGGTGGTTTAACGACTTAGGCTTCGAGGTTGATGTGCAGCCCGTGCCAGATACGCGTAATAAATTCAATATGCTGGCAAGCGCAGGCAGTGGAAACGGCGGTCTACTCCTGGCCGGGCATACCGATACCGTTCCTTTTGACGACGGACGCTGGACGCGCGATCCCTTTACACTCACGGAGCACGACAATAAGCTATACGGGCTGGGAAGCGCCGATATGAAAGGCTTTTTTGCTTTTATTCTGGATGCCCTGCGCGATATCGATGTGCGGGCGCTTAAAAAACCGCTGTATATTTTGGCCACTGCGGATGAAGAAACATCCATGGCCGGTGCACGCTATTTTGCCTCAACCAGTACACTGCGCCCGGAATGCGCCATTATCGGCGAACCCACATCGCTGCAGCCTATTCGCGCGCATAAAGGCCATCTTTCTACCGCGATACGCATCCTGGGCGAATCCGGCCATTCAAGCGATCCCGAACGCGGCGTCAACGCTATTGAGTTGATGCATGCCGCCATCGGGCCGGTTCTGGCGCTGCGAGACGCATTAAAAGAACGCTATTGTTTTGACGCTTTTACCGTGCCCTACCCGACGCTCAACCTGGGGCATATCCACGGCGGCGATGCTTCAAACCGAATATGCGCCTGCTGTGAAATGCACATGGATATTCGCCCGCTGCCGGGGATGACATTGAGCGAACTGGATGGATTACTTGCTGAGGCCTTAGCACCGGTAAGCGAGCGCTGGCCCGGGCGCCTTACCCTGTCTGAATTACATCCACCGATTCCAGGCTACGAATGCCCACCGAATAGCAAACTGGTGCAAGTGGTAGAAAAATTGCTGGGCGCGCGCGCAGGCGCAGTAAACTACTGCACTGAAGCGCCGTTTATTCAGGAGATTTGTCCTACGCTGGTACTCGGCCCGGGCTCCATTAATCAGGCCCATCAGCCAGACGAGTACCTGGAAACACGCTTTATTAAACCCACCCGCGAGCTGCTCACACAGGTGATACACCATTTTTGCTGGCATTAATTTTTCTCAGCTTGCTAACGCTTTTTCAGCGAATGTCGATGAGTAAAATTGATATCGACGTTCGCGCCATAAATCTTCCTCGTTCTTATGCTGAAGCGATTTCGCCCTCATTGACGAATCCGGTGTTACATGGCTTTATAAAAGACGGCAATGCCCCTTCAGGGCAACAGGAAAATGAATAAAAGCGATAACGTTAAACCGCGGGCTGCGGTTTCCGAATTCACGGGTAAAGGGTGTCTGGGGCCATATGAACGAACAATATTCCGCTTTGCGAAGCAATGTCAGTATGCTCGGTAAACTTCTCGGAGAGGCAATTCGAAGCGCGCTGGGAGACACAATTCTCGAACGAGTAGAAACTATCCGCAAGTTATCGAAATCCTCTCGCGCAGGCAATGAAACCAACCGCCAGGCGCTACTTACCACCTTACAAAATCTCTCTAACGATGAATTATTGCCGGTAGCCCGCGCGTTCAGCCAGTTCCTTAACCTGGCCAATACGGCGGAGCAATATCACAGCATTTCTGCTAAAGGCGAAGCGGCGAGCAGCCCGGAAGTTATCGCCCAGACGCTGCGCAAGCTGAAATCGCAGCCGAATCTGGATAACGCCGCCATTCAGCGCGCCGTTGAATCTCTCTCACTGGAATTAGTGCTCACTGCCCACCCAACGGAAATTACGCGCCGCACGCTGATTCATAAAATGGTGGAAGTTAACAACTGCCTGCGCCAGCTGGATAACGCCGATCTTGCCGACTATGAGCGCCACCATATTATGCGCCGCTTGCGTCAACTTATTGCGCAATCCTGGCATACTGATGAAATTCGCAAGCAGCGCCCTAGCCCCGTTGATGAAGCGAAATGGGGGTTTGCCGTCGTTGAAAATAGCCTATGGCAAGGCGTGCCGGACTATCTGCGTGAATTAAACGAGCAACTGGAAATCCATATCGGCTATAGCCTGCCCGTTGATTTTGTCCCGGTACGTTTTACCTCCTGGATGGGCGGCGATCGCGACGGCAATCCAAACGTAACCGCTGAAATTACGCGCCACGTTCTGCTGCTTAGCCGCTGGAAAGCAACCGATCTGTTTCTAAAAGATATTCAGGTTCTGATTTCAGAACTATCGATGGTGGAATGCACCGACGCGCTGCGCCAGCGCGTTGGCCCAAACGGCGAGTCTGAACCTTACCGATATATTCTGAAAGGCCTGCGCAGCCAGCTGCTGGCCACGCAAACGTGGCTCGAAGCGCGCCTTAAAGGCGAGCGCCTGCCGAAACCTCAGGGATTATTAACCCATAATGACCAGCTGTGGGAACCGCTGCACGCCTGTTACTCTTCGCTGGCTGCCTGCGGCATGGGGATCATCGCGAACGGCGATCTGCTGAATACGCTGCGCCGGGTAAAGTGCTTCGGCGTTCCTTTGGTGCGTATCGATATCCGCCAGGAAAGCACGCGCCATAGCGAAGCGCTTGGTGAACTGACGCGTTATCTGGGGCTTGGCGATTATGAAAGCTGGTCTGAAACCGATAAACAGGCGTTCCTAATCCGGGAACTCAATTCTCAGCGCCCGCTGTTACCGCGCCAGTGGGAGCCCAGTGCGGAAACGCGAGAAGTTCTTGAAACCTGTGAAGTTATCGCTGAAGCGCCGCAGGGCTCGATTGCCGCCTACGTGATTTCAATGGCGAAAACGCCTTCCGACGTACTCGCCGTTCATCTTTTACTGAAAGAAGCCGGCATACGCTTCGCGCTGCCGGTCGCGCCGCTGTTTGAAACCCTCGACGATCTGAATAACGCCGACGCCGTGATGACGCAACTGCTCAATATCGACTGGTATCGCGGATTCATCCAGGGCAAACAGATGGTGATGATCGGTTACTCCGACTCGGCAAAAGACGCGGGCGTTATGGCCGCTTCATGGGCGCAATACCAGGCGCAGGATGCATTAATTAAAACCTGTGCAAAAGCCGATATCGCTCTGACATTGTTTCACGGGCGCGGCGGCTCCATTGGGCGCGGCGGAGCACCTGCGCACGCCGCCTTGCTCTCCCAGCCGCCGGGAAGCCTGAAGGGCGGCCTGCGCGTGACCGAACAGGGAGAGATGATTCGTTTCAAATACGGTTTGCCTGAAGTCACAATTAGCAGTTTATCCCTGTATACCAGCGCGATTCTGGAAGCAAACCTGCTTCCGCCGCCGGAGCCGAAGCAGGCATGGCGTGAAATTATGGATGAGCTTTCCGTTCGCTCCTGCGAAATGTATCGCGATTATGTCCGTGAAAAAGCCGATTTTGTCTCTTACTTTCGATCCGCCACGCCTGAGGTTGAGCTGGGGCGTTTGCCGCTTGGTTCGCGCCCGGCAAAACGTCGCCCTAGCGGCGGCGTCGAATCGCTGCGCGCGATCCCCTGGATCTTCGCCTGGACTCAAAATCGCCTGATGCTGCCCGCCTGGCTCGGCGCCGGTGCCGCGCTGCAAAAAGTGGTGGAAAACGGGAAACAAAGTGACCTGGAAACGATGTGCCGCGACTGGCCGTTTTTTTCAACGCGGCTTGGCATGCTGGAAATGGTTTTTTCAAAGGCCGATTTATGGCTGGCCGAATATTATGATCAGCGCCTGGTGCAGCGTGAACTTTGGTCTTTAGGCGAAGAGTTACGCCAGCAGCTGGAAAAAGATATTAAAGTCGTTCTGGATATCGCGAATGATTCACACCTTATGGCAGATTTGCCCTGGATCGCAGAATCTATTCAGCTACGTAATATCTATACCGATCCACTAAATGTGCTACAGGCCGAATTACTGCACCGCTCCCGTTATGCGCAAGAGCGGGGCCAGGAGCCGGATCCGCGCGTGGAACAAGCGCTGATGATAACAATCGCCGGTGTCGCCGCGGGTATGCGTAATACCGGATAGCGGCCCTTTTCTACTGGAAGCCATTGCCAGGATACCGCATTCTGCAATGGCCTCCTTTACACTGACTAAGGCCGTTCATACGCCCAAAATATTGTTTAACGTTCTCATTCATATTACTTCAAGTTGAAAAAACTCTCAGGTCTCTCTATTTGAAACATCAAAAAATATACCTGGTAATTAGTAGTGATTCAGTATATTAATAGTGCCCACCTTTATATATTTATAAAATATATTTTATGGCTTAAACTAACCCCACCGCATAACAATAAGATACTTATACTCCCCAGCCAATATTGGTAAATATAATAAAAAATTCAGAAAAAAATACAATCAATCAGGCTACTTAGAAAAGAGATAAATATCGGCATCAGGGGAAATAATTTTCACTATCTTTCAAATACTCCACCCACTAAGTCATCAATCATTTTATAAACCGAAACAGGATGAATCCCCTTATTCATCAACAATAATCGCTGAACCAAAAGTTTAGATACAACTTAGGGTAGAGAATACTAATATCAACCGATGAAATATTATTATTCTATACAGGAATTATTTATTCAAAACAGTCATGGACAAAAAATAACACCAAAAATATTAAATAATAACCGCTGGCAGCAGATAGCATCTTATATGAGCAGTCCAGCCCGGACGAAATTCAATTGCTAATAATAGAATTTAGGCGTTTTTCAAAAGGTTATTCCTAAATCAAGGGGGTATTCCCTTATAATTAATACACTATTCCGCTTCCTAATCTACAAAAATAATGCTTTTTACTATTTATCGCTCTTACAGATTAGCTTTAAATTAATCTATACAAACAGGCTGATTAAGTTTGTTTGTATAAACCTAAGGATATAACCCAGATCAATCAGGATATTATTATGAGAGAACTAAACGCTACTGAGATTACAATGGCCAGCGGTGCAACCGTTAACGGCGCTATCTACGGCCTTTTTGAAGGCATGGCGACAGGTATGGCTATCGGCGGGAAATGGGGCGGCGCGGGCGGCTGGGGTTTCGGCGCACTTTCACAGTTAGTCGGTCTCATTATTCCTACTATGATGGGCGCAGCATATGGATTCGTGACTGGAGCAATCTTCGATGATAAGACCATCGGTTCTCTGTTAGCGGATTACCGCGACAAATTTGGCCCAGGTAGTACCGCAAACGGCGGTGGCCCGCTGTAATAAGGTAGTTCTATCCGGCAGCGATTGCCGGATAGAACGACAGAAACAGCCATCTACTCTACCAGATTTATTATAACCTTCCTGGTCCATTCTCATTCAGTGATTATGTGCCGACCTTCAATAGATATGAATACCACTTACCCGTTTTACATCGCCAAACTATGGGATATAAAACGTGCACCTCCCCCCTTATAGCAATTTATTCTTAATCGTCTATAGATAACATTCGATAATAATAAATACTATCTTCTTATTTTCTGTCGGCAATGTAACAGCGCCTTCGGTAAAAAAATAAGTATGAACCCATACCCATACCCATACCCATACCCATACCCATACCCATACCCATACCCATACCCATA
>CALYPF010000115.1 GCA_945271245.1 uncultured Enterobacteriaceae bacterium
TGGATCAGTTTTCAACCGCTGGGGTGGATCAGTTTTGCACCGTTGGTAACACTCAATGATTACCGTCGCACAGGCATAGCGCCGCTCATCGGCAAGCGAGACGTGAACTGCGCATACGCCCATGCGCCGGGCCAGTTCACCGGCCGCGCCGTGAAAGCGTAATTGCGGCTTACCGAGTTCATCATTGATCACTTCAAATTGCGCGAAGGCGAGTCCGTTACGGATCCCTGTTCCAAATGCCTTGGCAGCGGCTTCTTTTACCGCAAAGCGTTTGGCTAAAAAACGGGCTGGCTGCTGGTGACTCTTATAACGCGCGAATTCTGCTTGCGCCAGGATGCGGCGCGCCAGTTTATCACCGGAGCGTGCCAGCACCGCCTCAATCCGGCATATCTCTACAATATCGGTACCTAGCCCTAAAATCGCCATTATTGCCGGGCTTCCAGCATTAAGCGCTTCATATCTGCCACCGCATCCCGCAGCCCGCAGATGACCGCCTGCCCGATAATGGCGTGGCCAATATTAAGTTCATGAATTTCCGGCAGCGCCGCAATCGCCTTCACGTTATGGTAAGTCAGGCCGTGGCCGGCATTCACTTTTAACCCCTTCTCTGCCGCCCGGCCTGCGGCGCGGGCGATACGGGACAGTTCCTGCATCCGCTGCGGTTCATCTTTCGCATCAGCGTAAGCGCCGGTGTGCAGCTCAATATAGGGCGCACCGGCTTCACGGGCAGCATCGATTTGCTCAAGTTCCGGATCGATAAACAATGAAACCTGAATCCCGGCCTGCGCCAGTCTGTGGCAGGCCGCGCGGATATTCTCCAGATTACCCAGCACATCCAGCCCGCCCTCAGTCGTAACTTCCCGTCTTTTTTCCGGCACCAGGCAGCAAAAATGGGGCTGAAGTTCACAGGCGATATCCAGCATTTCATCGGTCACTGCCATTTCAAGATTCATACGCGTGTGCAGCGTCTGGCGCAGGATACGCACGTCGCGGTCAGTGATATGGCGGCGATCCTCACGCAGATGGACGGTGATGCCATCGGCGCCGGCCTGCTCGGCGATAAACGCCGCCTGCACCGGATCGGGATAGCGCGTCCCGCGCGCATTACGCAGCGTGGCGATATGATCGATATTGACGCCTAATAACAATTCAGTCATAGGGTTACCTTACGTTGTCAGCGGGGATGTAGAGCCGCAGTTTACACTGGGATGAGAGCGCCTGACTATGCTGCGATTCGTGTTTATGAGTGCGGTACAGGCCGCGGCTTTTTAGGGACAAACTGGCGGAACAGTTCACGGCTTTTGAGGGGGCGCCCGCCCAGATAGGGTTTGAGCGCAATACGCGTAAAACGCTTAGCGGCTTTTAACGTTCCAATATCCGGAAACTCCCGACAGGATAGCGCCCGCAGTTCTCTTCCGGTAAAGCTGTAGTTATCCGTGACCAGGCTCGCGATAAAGCCTTTCTCAGCACGATATCGGTAGGTCATAGTATCGCTAACTTGCTCGCCGCTGCCGGCGCAGTGTAAGAAATCTACGCCGTAGCCAAGGTGGCCCAGTAACGCCAGTTCGAAGCGACGCAGCGCCGGCTCCGGCGATAGCTGACCACAGGCAGAGGCCAGAGCCTGAAGGCAGTGAAGATAATCGAAAAACAGATCGGAAAATGACGTTTCTGGCTCCAGCACCCGGGAAACCAGCTCATTAACATATAACCCGCTATAGAGGTGAATCCCACTAAGCGGTAGCGCGAGTGATACAGCCTCCGCGCCGCGCAGGGTTTTAACTTCACCTCGGCCGCCCCAGCGCGCCAGCAGCGGAGTAAAGGGCTGCAGCGCCCCTTTCAGATTAGAACGGCGCGCCCGGGCGCCCTTCGCCACAATGCGCACCCGGCCCGTTTGCTCTGAAAACAAATCGAGCATCAGGCTGGTTTCGCTCCATGGGCGAGCGTGCAGTACAAAGGCGCGTTGCCAGCCTTCCATGATGGTTGTTCGCCGCTACATATCGTCGCCGTAGCCAAGACTGCGCAGCGCGCGTTCATCATCGGCCCAGCCAGACTTCACTTTCACCCACAGTTCGAGGTGTACTTTCGCATCGAACATCTCTTCCATGTCTTTGCGCGCCTCGATACCAATGGTTTTTATTTTGGTGCCTTTATTGCCAATGACCATTTTCTTCTGGCCTTCACGCTCAACCAGAATCAGGCCGTTGATGTCATAACCGCCGCGTTCATTGGAAATGAAGCGTTCGATTTCAACGGTAACGGAATACGGTAATTCCGCGCCCAGAAAGCGCATCAGCTTTTCACGGATGATTTCTGAGGCCATAAAACGCTGAGAGCGATCGGTGATGTACTCTTCAGGGAAATGATGAATTGCCTGCGGGAGATGCTTGCGCACGATGCCTGCAACGGTGTCAACGTTCATGCCGGTTTCCGCAGAGAGCGGCACAATGTCGAGAAAATTCATTTGCGCGCCCAGAAATTGCAAATGCGGCAATAGCTCGGCTTTGTCGACAACGTTGTCGACTTTATTAACCGCGAGAATTACCGGTGCCTTACTGCCACGCAGTTTATTCAGCACCATTTCATCGTCAGCCGTCCAGCGTGTGCCTTCGACCACAAAAATGATTAACTCTACGTCGCCGATAGAGCTGCTGGCTGCGCGATTCATCAGCCGGTTTATCGCCCGTTTCTCTTCCATGTGCAGCCCGGGCGTATCCACGTAGATAGCCTGATAAGGGCCTTCCGTGTGGATCCCGACGATGCGATGGCGCGTCGTTTGCGCTTTGCGCGATGTGATGGAGATTTTCTGCCCCAATAATTTGTTGAGCAGGGTCGATTTCCCTACGTTCGGGCGCCCGACAATCGCGACAAAACCGCACCAGGTCAATTCACTCATTCCAGCTCCAGCACTTTCAAGGCCTGTTCTGCGGCAGCCTGTTCCGCTTTACGACGACTGGATCCCATACCTATAACGGGCTCTTGTAACCCGCTTACCTGGCAATGGATCGTAAATTCCTGATCGTGCGCCTCGCCCCGTACCTGAACCACTAAGTAGGCCGGCAGCGGTAAATGCCGCCCCTGCAAATATTCCTGCAGCCGCGTTTTCGGATCTTTTTGCTTGTCACCCGGGCTGATCTCATCCAGCCGGGTTTGGTACCAGGCGAGGATAAGCTGCTCAATTGTTTGAATATCGCTATCAAGGAAAACGCCGCCGATCAGCGCCTCAACCGTATCGGCGAGAATAGATTCACGGCGGAAACCGCCGCTTTTCAGCTCGCCAGGCCCTAAGCGCAAACATTCGCCCAGTTCAAATTCACGAGCGATTTCCGCCAGCGTATTTCCTCGCACCAGCGTTGCGCGCATGCGGCTCATATCGCCTTCGTCCACGCGTGGGAAGCGATGATAAAGCGCATTGGCAATGACATAACTCAGAATGGAGTCGCCTAAAAATTCCAGACGTTCGTTGTGTTTGCTGCTGGCACTCCGATGGGTTAACGCCTGCTGCAACAGCTCCTGATGTTGGAAAGTATAGCCCAGCTTACGCTGAAGCCTGTTTATTACGATGGGGTTCATGTGATACCAGTTTATGGATGCGACGATAATTCAGCACACCAAACCCTTCTGGCGCATTCAGCGTGCTTTGGTATACAGCGGCTCCCTGTACTCAGGGAGCCGCGGCAAAACTCGGTGGGATATTCTATACGCAACGACGGGGGATGTCGTTACTTGATTGATGGATTTATTACTTGATGCTGCCGATGCGATTTAATCGCACGCCGGTAGGCCAGGCGCCCTGCTGTTTCTCAAAGCTCATCCAGATAACCACCGCTTTACCAACCATGTTTTTCTCCGGCACAAACCCCCAGTAGCGACTATCCGCACTGTTATCGCGATTATCGCCCATCATGAAGTAATGCCCAGGCGGCACAATCCAGGTCGCCGCCTGCTGGCCGCCCTGGCGATAATACATTCCCACCTGATCCTGCGCGATGGGCACGGTCAGGATACGGTGTGTCACATCGCCGAGAGTTTCATTACGCTGGTCGAGACGCACGCCACCGTCTTTATCTTGCCCCTGCGGCAATGGCCAGAAGCCGCTGGTGCTCTGCCCGCCGTTGCTGAAGGTTTGCACAAAACCACTGGGTTCAACGTTACTGTAAGTGATTGCCAGGTCTTTACCGCAGGCCTGCCCGGAACTGCAACCAGGCGTAACCGTTACTTCTTTTTCAACCGGGTCATAAGTTACCCGATCGCCCGGCACGCCGATAACGCGCTTGATGTAATCCACAGAGGGGTCTTTAGGATACTTAAATACGGCAATGTCGCCGCGCTTAGGATGTCCCGTATTAATCAGCGTATTTTGATACAGAGGGTCTTTAATGCCATAGGCAAACTTTTCAACCACAATAAAATCGCCAATCAGTAGCGTCGGCATCATCGAGCCTGATGGTATCTGGAACGGCTCATACAGAAACGAGCGTACTATCAGTACCACCGCCAGCACCGGAAATACCGAGGCGCCGGTCTCCATCCAGCCGGGCTTCGGGGCCAGCTTTTTAGCGTCCGGCTCAGCTTGCTGCACCTCATGACCTGCGATTCCGCTCGCCTTTTGGGCGCGCCGCTTAGGCGCAAGGACGCATTTCTCCAGCAGCCACATGATGCCGGTAACCAGCGTCGCGATGACCAAAATGACGGCAAACATATTCGCCATGCCAACTCCTTAAGTTATTTGCTCTCTTTCCCAACGTGCAGAATGGCGAGAAACGCTTCTTGCGGCAGCTCAACGTTACCCACCTGCTTCATTCGTTTCTTACCTTCTTTCTGCTTCTGAAGCAGTTTCTTTTTACGACTCACGTCGCCGCCATAGCATTTCGCCAGTACGTTTTTACGTAATTGTTTTACCGTTGAACGGGCAATAATGTGGTTGCCAATCGCCGCCTGGATAGCAATATCAAACTGCTGGCGAGGAATCAGCTCTTTCATTTTCTCGACCAGTTCGCGGCCGCGATACTGCGCATTATCCCGATGCGTGATCAGTGCGAGGGCGTCTACGCGCTCACCGTTGATCAGTACGTCCACCCGCACCATGTCTGAGGCCTGAAAACGCTTAAAGTTATAGTCCAGAGAAGCATAGCCGCGGGAAGTAGATTTCAGACGATCGAAGAAGTCCAGAACCACTTCGGCCATTGGGATATCGTAGGTTAACGCTACCTGATTGCCGTGATAAACCATATTAGTCTGTACGCCGCGTTTCTCGATGCACAGGGTAATCACATTGCCTAAATATTCCTGTGGCAACAGCATATGACATTCAGCAATCGGCTCGCGCAGTTCTTCAATATTATTGAGCGGCGGCAGCTTTGACGGGCTGTCAACATAGACAACTTCCTGTGAGGTGGTTTGAACCTCGTAGACTACCGTAGGCGCCGTAGTAATCAGATCCAAGTCGTATTCACGCTCCAGGCGCTCCTGGATGATTTCCATATGCAGCAAACCAAGGAAGCCACAGCGAAAGCCAAAGCCTAACGCGGTGGAGCTTTCAGGCTCATAAAACAAAGAAGCGTCGTTGAGGCTCAGTTTACCAAGCGCATCGCGAAAGGCTTCATAGTCATCAGAACTGACCGGAAACAGCCCGGCGTAAACCTGAGGTTTGACTTTTTTAAAACCCGGCAGCGCTTTTTCTGCCGGCGCACGTGCGGTAGTCAGCGTATCGCCCACCGGCGCGCCCAGGATATCTTTAATCGCACAGACCAGCCAGCCTACTTCGCCGCAGTTCAAAACGTCCCTATCGACGCGCTTCGGCGTGAAAATCCCAATGCGATCGGCGTTATAAATCTGGCCGGTGCTCATGACCTTAATTTTATCGCCTTTACGCAGCGTACCGTTTTTAACGCGAACTAAAGAAACAACCCCGAGATAGTTATCAAACCAAGAGTCGATAATCAGCGCCTGTAGCGGCGCATCGGGTGAGCCCTCCGGGGGGGGAATATCGCGCACTAGCCGTTCCAGCACTTCAGGAACGCCTACGCCGGTTTTAGCCGAGCAGCGCACGGCATCGGTCGCATCAATGCCCACGATATCTTCAATTTCTTCCGCTACGCGCTCGGGATCGGCCGCAGGCAGGTCGATTTTATTCAGGACCGGCACCACTTCCAGATCCATTTCAATTGCGGTATAGCAGTTCGCCAGCGTCTGCGCTTCCACGCCCTGCCCGGCGTCAACCACCAGCAGAGCCCCTTCGCAGGCAGCGAGGGAGCGAGACACTTCATATGAAAAATCGACGTGCCCCGGAGTGTCGATAAAGTTTAGCTGGTAGGTTTCGCCATCTGTCGCTTTATAATCCAGCGTTACGCTTTGCGCCTTGATGGTAATACCGCGCTCGCGCTCAAGTTCCATCGAGTCGAGTACCTGAGCGGCCATTTCACGGTCCGACAGGCCACCGCAGATCTGGATAATACGGTCAGACAGCGTCGATTTACCGTGGTCAATATGTGCGATGATAGAAAAATTTCTTATGTTCTTCATAAATATGAAAAATTAACTCTGCATAAGGATAAATTATTGTGGTAGGCCCGCCTGTAAACGCGCAGAGAAATCCATCCACCTTCAGTTAGCTGTGCATCTTACACGACTGCCCTTTACCCGTCAGCAAAAGGCAGCGAAAACTGGCACCGTTGCAATGTGAGACAGAACCCGGATTTTACGTCCTGGCGGCGATGGGCTGGCCGCTATCGTTCGTCGATAATCGCCAGCCTGCAAATTCAAACCTCAGCGGCTCACGCAGCGAACAACCGGTCATCGATTTAGTGGCCGCAGGCGAAGGCTCCGCGTTTCCTTTATCTGCCAAAATGCCTTATGCATCCCTGGCCACGACTTTTTCATATTAGGCAAAATGAGAAAGTAAATCTGACAGATACTTAAGCCGGCATTTAATAATGTGCTTCTTTATCCCGGCGTCGACAGTGGGCGCAATATTGCTACATTAAGCTGATAGCAATAAACATCATCGCGAGGCAAAGTCGTTAATTTGCAATATCTGAACGGAGTGAAATAGAGTAATTTGCTGAGGGCGACGGGGATCTATTCATCTTTGCTATCGCCAATAAATATAAAGTTATACTGGCGATTACGCTCCCCCACTCTTACCAACAGCGCGCATTATTCTTGTTCAAATCGGGAAGACTCGCGTGCAGAGGACTGCCCGATAATTATCCCGACATTCAGGATAACCGGCTGCCATTTGGCACGCCGACTTAAATACGGCGCATAGAGACGCGCAGCCAGAAACCCGAGCCCACCGCCGAGAATTGCCCCCAGAATAGCTGCGCTATCGGAGCTCCATATCGCCTGAAACAGGGATGCCAGCGCGAATAGCCCCAATAGCGGAGCCATATATACCAGCACCGCGGAGCCAAGAAGACTTTGCTCCGCCACGCCAAGTTCTACTTTTTGCCCCGGAGTGAGTTCACGGTCGTAGGGCACGACCAGCGTATGGGCAGCCCGTGGACCTAACTTATTCAGGATACGGCTGCCGCAGCCAATGCGCGATGCACAGCTACCGCACGATGATGTCGTTTCGCAGCGCACCAGCGCCTCGCCGTTTTGCCAGGATACTACCGTAGCCCATGCGGTAATCATGGCGCGTTCCGAAACTTCACACTTTCTGACACGCGTTTTGCGGTAGGCGGGGGTAATTCGCCTACTACCGTAATTTCCGTATTGCTACGCACTCGGGTACTAACGGTACGGCGCCCGGTACGAAACATCTGTTCGCCATTAACCGCCTGCGTGCGGTTAATGTTAATAGAGAAGCTGAACAACCCATCAGAATAGAGTCGCGACTCTACGGGAATACCAATTGTCGGCAACGGTCGCTTACTGCTGGAGACCTCTTTGAACCCCTGCGGAAGCCACTGGGGAGCCCAGTTTAATTGGGTTTTATCACCGTCAGGAATCGAAAGCAAAGGCGGTAAGTTCGCATTCACCAATGCCCCCATCTCTTTAGCCACCGGCTCGCCCACGCTCACATCAACAACGCGGAATTGCTCCAGCGTCTCCCCATCGCGATCGAGTAAATCTATACGCATGGGCAGCTTAGTACCAGAATCCAGCCAGACAATATAGCTGTAGCGGGTGCCATCGCGCGCGACTACGCG
The DNA here is from genome assembly GCA_945271245.1 of uncultured Enterobacteriaceae bacterium. GTDB lineage: Bacteria > Pseudomonadota > Gammaproteobacteria > Enterobacterales > Enterobacteriaceae > Apirhabdus > Apirhabdus apintestini. Next base: position 8,154 of record CALYPF010000115.1, read on the forward strand.
AATAACTTCACACAGGCGATCGGCAATGCGCGTTTTTCCTACGGAGATGAAATCGTAGTAAGGTGCCAGCCGTTTGAAATCGGTATAAACGATAGAGGGCATCGAATCGACGATGTAGTCCCCCGTAAGCGTAAAAGGTTCCAGCCCGGGTTCGAAATAACTGATTTCATTACCGCGCTGCAATACTTCTCGCCGGGGACCATCAAGCTGTAAAAGCTGCGCCAGCGCTTTATTCTGCGCGCGCGCATGGCGATAACGCAGCGACTCAACGCCAAGCTTGTTGATAGTGATAAATGAGAGTTCGTAATCGAGTGACTGGCTGGCCATACTCATCTGCTGCAACAACGCCCCGGAGGAGGAGTCCGCCGAGGCGCTGGAGAAGAAAAGACAACCCGTCACAATGGAGAGCGCACACCAAAGCTGCTTCATTACTGCGACTGGTTTCCTAAAGTTTGATTGCCTGGTACCTGGAGCGCCGCCTGCTGGCTGCGCGCCTGACCAAACTGGAGCTGTTCGGCATGCAAACGACGCTGCAGTTCGTAATCCTGCAGCATTGCGTTAATGCGACGACGCTGTTCATGTACCTGCTGCTGCCCTGAATTGCCGGACGGGGCGCTGTCTGCAGAAGGCACACCCAAACTCACGGGGCTGGCCTTACCCATCATAGGCAGCGTGTTAAATACCGGTGATTCAGGCTGCGCGCTATCGCCGTCCGCCGAACCGCCATTATAATGCTGAACGCCAACAATAACGGCGAGTGATACGCAAGCAGCTACGCCGATTTGAGTAATTTGCGCAGTCCAGGGACGCAGCTTTTTCCAGAAGGGCATTTTTTGCCACTGATGCGGCGCTGGCTGAGATTCCTGGTGCATAGAAACAGTCTGGCGCGCAGGCTCACCGGCTATTGCCGCCATCACGCGTGAAGAGACGTCAATCTGCAGGACATCATTATTAACTTCGCCGCGCAGCGTATCGCGGATCAAATGATAATGTTCCCAGGACTGCCGTAAAGCCTCGTCTTTCGACAGCGCCTCAATTAGCTGGTGGTCCAGTGACTCCCCATCCATCAAAGCGGAAAGCGTTTCTTTCTGCATGCCTAAATACCTTTTAGTATCCCGCTATCTTCAGCGCCTGATAAGCGGTTGGACTTTATTATCGATAGCTTCTCGCGCCCTAAAAATCCGGGAACGCACTGTCCCGACAGGGCAATCCATTATGCCTGCTATTTCTTCATAGCTCAGGCCGTCCAGCTCCCTAAGTGAGATAGCCATACGTAAATCTTCCGGGAGCGACTCTATGGTGCGAAACACTATCTGTTTCAGCTCTTCAGACAACATTAAGTTCTCAGGGTTCGAAATTTCTTTTAACGCCCCGCCGCTTTCGAAATTTTCCGCCTCAATGGCATCAACATCGCTGGCAGGCGGCCTGCGCCCCTGAGCTACCAGATAATTTTTTGCCGTATTAACCGCAATACGATAGAGCCAGGTGTAAAAGGCGCTGTCGCCGCGAAATGAATCCAGCGCACGCCACGCCTTAACGAAAGACTCCTGTACCACATCCGGGACATCACCCGACGGTACATAACGCGAGACCAGGTTCGCCACCTTGTGCTGATAGCGGACCACCAGCAAATTAAATGCACGCTGATCGCCCCCTTGCGCTCTTTCAACCAGGATCCGATCCGTTAACTGCTCGCTCATCCGAGGTAATATCTCCTCAAATCTGATTTCCACGCGTAATCAAAAGTCACCCGAACTCTGCAATATGAGCAAGCAGACGGTTAGAGTGCCGGTTGCCCGATAAGTTCCATTATAGCGCCAATGTTCTGTCACTCATTTTCTACGGAATTTCTTTATTACTTCATTGTTAATTCCGCGCCGATAAGTCACATTGCTTCGTCGTCTGGCGTAAAACTGGCCCCGCCAGAGTAGCGCATACATGCTTTTTTTTCATCCTAAAATCCTTTGAGGCCCACCTTTGGGACTTTACGTCGAATATCCATGGCGCAATGACGCTATATATTTCAGGCTCCAGCGGTTTCATCGCCCTATAAAACGCGCGATGCTGTGACACAGGGCGCTACATAAATAGATAAAAATCCTGCGTTAGTGCGCACCATGCCTCAGAATATTGATTATCCGCTCCGCGTAACAGTAAACGCTCCGCAAAGCATTCACCGGGGGAAGGAGAAAGCCCCAATAAAATGCGGTGCGGCAAACGCGTTTCACTTTCTGCAATATCTGTGCGATAGCGGCAGTGCCATCCCTCTTTTTCTGCAATGCTTATAAATACTTCGCCGCAAGACTCAGGCAAAATTACGCAAAAAATGCCGTCCTCAGTAATCAACTGCGCCGCGCTGGCTAATAATTGGGAATGTTCAAGCGTTGCGGTTGAACGGGCTATTGTTCGCGCTTTATTGCCGCAGGCAGGCCCGGACGGATAGTAAGGCGGGTTACTGACGATTAACTGGTAACGCTGTGTTTGTTGATGCGTCCACGACAGAATATCCGCGCGATGGATGTGAATACGAGACGCCCAGGGCGAGGCCAAAATATTTTGCTGCGCCTGGCTTACCGCATCCGGCTCAAGCTCAACGGCATCAATAAGCACATCAGGCGCGGTTCGCTGCGCCAGCATTAATGCCAGTAGTCCACTGCCGGTACCAATATCCAGAATACGCGTTGTATTTGCTATCGGCGCCCATGCGCCTAGTGCAATAGAGTCTGTCCCGACTTTCATTGCACAGCGGTCGTGAGCCACAAAAAATTGTTTGAAGGTAAAACCGCCGCGCGGCAGCCCGTTTTTCTGTTGAAACATAGCGGATCCCTGAGATAGTCAGCGGTGGTAGCATAGCGTAAAAAGTCCTACACGCAGAAGGGGATGAAGATCGACGGCGTAAAGTCTATAATCAGCGCCCCACACAGAGGTAGACCATGACCGTAACCACTTTCTCCGAACTTGAACTTGATGATAGCCTGCTAAATGCGCTGGATACGCTCGGCTTTGATCGCCCAACCGCTATTCAGGCGGCAGCTATTCCACCCGCGCTGGACGGCCATGATATTTTAGGCTCAGCGCCAACCGGCACCGGCAAAACCGCGGCGTATTTACTTCCCGTTCTTCAGCATCTGATCGATTTTCCACGTAAAAAATCCGGGCCGCCGCGTATATTGATCCTCACACCTACGCGTGAGCTGGCGATGCAGGTTGCTGAACAGGCTAGAAAATTAGCGGCTAATACGCATTTGGATATCGCCACTATTACCGGCGGTGTCGCTTATATGAATCACGCCGAAGTTTTCAGTGAAAACCAGGATATCGTGGTCGCCACTACTGGGCGCCTGCTGCAATATATTAAAGAAGAAAACTTTGACTGCCGCGCCGTTGAAACACTTATCCTTGACGAGGCCGATCGCATGCTTGATATGGGATTCGCTCAGGATATCGAACACATTTCCGGTGAAACCCGCTGGCGTAAGCAAACCATGCTTTTTTCCGCCACGCTGGAAGGCGACGCCATTAAAGATTTTTCCCGCCGTTTGCTTAATGAGCCGGTTGAAGCAAGCGCTACGCCTTCTATTCGCGAGCGGAAAAAGATTCATCAATGGTATTACCGGGCGGATAATCTCGAACATAAAACCGCATTGCTGACGCACCTGATTAAACAGGACGATGTTCAGCGCGCCATCGTTTTTGTGCGCAAGCGCGAACGACTCCATGAGCTTGTAAAATGGCTGCAGGAAAAAGGCATTCACTGCGCCTGGCTTGAAGGGGAAATGGTACAGGCAAAGCGCAACGACGCTATCCGTCGCCTTACCGAAGGGCGCGTCAAGGTATTGGTGGCTACCGATGTCGCCGCGCGCGGTTTGGATATTCCTGATGTTACCCACGTATTCAACTACGACTTGCCGCGCACTGCCGATACTTATCTGCACCGGATTGGTCGCACCGGGCGTGCGGGACGTAAAGGTACCGCGATCTCCTTGGTTGAAGCTCACGATAATACCCTGTTAGGTAAAATCTCCCGCTATATTAATGAGCCGCTAAAGGCGCGGGTGATTGATGAACTGCGGCCTGTGACGCGTGCGCCGAGCGAGAAATTAAAAGGTAAGCCGTCTAAAAAGACGCTCGCTAAGCGCGAAGAGAAAAAGAAAGAGCAGGATAAAACCAAAACGCGGGTTAAAAAACGTCATCGTGATACGAAAAATGTCGGTAAGCGTCGCAAACCCAGCGCAGAAACGCCGTTAAAAAATGAGGATGCGTAATTCTCCCCTCGCCGGCGCCCGCCGGCGTTGTTTTCTGCGCATAACATCGTGAGCGCGCCTGCGCGGCCAATGAATCCGCGTATAGAGTAAAAAAGCATGGTCACTTGTAGACGCCGTTTACCCGATTTCACTTAATATTTGCAACGTCATACCCTTCGGCCGCTATCTGCCGGTACCCTGCCAAAATCGGCAGCGGCGCCGTCGCGTTTAAAGTTTGCGGAAAACCCACCGTCAGACGGAACGCCGCCATCGCGGCGAGAGTAGCAACTAATTAATTCAACAAGGGAAAGCGCTGGCTAAATGCCAGGCCATTGAGCCATCGGCAATGGAAAAATTATATACCGTTAACGGGGGTAAACTTAAAACTGAGCGAGGAAAATTCTGAGGAAGTATCACTTATCACGTTATTTATATGATACGCCTACTTCTTAAGCACAGCGATAGCTGTCGCTGATGAAAAAAAGCCGCCGGATAACCGACGGCGCAAACAAACGCTATATTACAGACTTTCAGTGAAAGTACGCGTAATCACATCGCGCTGCTGTTCCGGGGTCAGAGAATTAAAGCGCACCGCATAGCCAGAGACGCGGATAGTTAACTGCGGATATTTTTCCGGATGTTTAACCGCATCTTCCAGCGTTTCGCGACGCAGTACATTTACGTTCAGATGCTGGCCACCTTCAACGCGAACTTCAGGGCGCAGCTCCATTGGAATTTCGCGATATTCGATTTCACCCAGTTTACTTACCGGAACGATATCGTATTCTGCATAACCCGCTTTCGCACAAACGCAGCGCGCTTCGCCTTTTTCGCTGTCCAATAGCCAGAATGAGTTTAACAGTTCGTCGTTTGCCGCTTTTGTAATTTGGATACCAGTAATCATAAGTGCCTCCCTATGGGCTTCTTGCTCTGCAATTTTCAGCCAGCCCTCTGGCCAATTGGTAAAACCTTTGTTGCTCTAATGTTTATATACCAGCCGGACTCGCGACATTCTTTGATTTTAATCAAATAATCTCACCACCTTGCTATAAGCTCACGCGCTTTTATTTGTTTTACATCAACTTACACCAACACTAAACCTCAACTATTTTTTATTATTTTTCAAATTTTTTTGTAGCCCCCGTCTCACACTATTGCCACTTTATTTTGTACTGTTGAAATAAGAGGTTAAGCTAAGCGCACGCAATTTTCAGGAGACTGGAATGACAACCACACTGACCTGGCACGATGTGCTGGCGGAAGAGAAAACGCAGCCCTATTTCGTCAATACCCTGCGTACCGTTGCAGAAAAGCGCGCAGCGGGCATCACTGTCTATCCGCCACAAAAAGATGTCTTTAATGCGTTTCGTTATACCGAGCTTGGCGATGTAAAAGTCGTTATTCTTGGGCAAGACCCATATCACGGGCCGGGGCAGGCTCATGGGCTCTCTTTTTCCGTGCGTCCAGGGGTCGCACCGCCACCTTCCCTGCTGAACATGTATAAAGAGATGGAAAGTTCTCTGCCGGGTTTCATCCGCCCACAGCATGGTTATCTGGAAAGCTGGGCACGACAGGGCATTTTACTCCTTAATACGGTGCTCACCGTAGAAGCGGGGCGCGCGCATTCACATGCCAGTCTGGGTTGGGAAACATTTACCGATAAAGTTATTTCTTTGATTAATACCCACCGTGAAGGCGTCGTATTTTTACTGTGGGGTGCGCATGCGCAGAAAAAAGGACAAATTATTGACAGGAAACGTCACTGCGTTTTGCAGGCACCGCATCCGTCTCCGCTATCGGCGCATCGCGGTTTTTTTGGATGCGATCACTTCGTCAAAACAAACCGCTATTTAGCCGAACGCGGAAGCAGCCCTATCGACTGGCAGCCAACGCTTCCGGGAGACGCGGTGTAATACGGTGTTACAGGTCGCAGCATGTACCCATACTGCGACTCACCTCAGATTCACACGTACATCTGATATAAATGAATGCCGCCAATTGTCGGCAACGCGCCGCTCGTGTATCCCATTCGCAGCGCTGTACCGGGGTCGCGCCGATAACTTCCGGCTGCTACTGACAATTTTGGCGCCACCATTCCCCTAAAAGAATACCCGTCGCCACGGACACATTCAGGCTCTCAACATTTTCTGAACCATCGATGCGAATACGCAGATCGGCGTCGGCAAACGTTGTGTCACTTATACCGTCCTGCTCCTGCCCTAATACCAGCACCATTTTTTTAGGCAGCGCAGTCTGAAATAACGGCGCGCCCTGGTGGCTGGAAGTCGTCACAATGGAATATCCTGCGGTGCGAAAACGCTGCAGCGCCTGCGGGAAACTGCCATCGCTAATGGCTTTGACAAATTCAGCGCCGCCCGCGGCCGTGCGCACGGCCGCCCCAGATTCCAGCAGGGCCGGATCCTGCACCAGCAATCCCTGAACATTAAAGTGAGCGCAGGTACGCATAATGCCACCGAGGTTATGCGGATTTCCAATATCTTCCAGCGCCAGCACACAATCCTGCTCACGCGGCGTTTCGAGCCACTGCGCTACCGTAGTTCCTGCGCGTTTTTTAATTAAAAAACATACGCCACCGTGATGCTCCGTGCCGGATGCTTTCACTAGCTCGGCGTCATCCACCACGTGATAGGCCTTACGGTTTGCAGCCATCCAGCGCAGCGCCTCTTTAAACCGTGGAGTAACGCTTTGAACAAACCAGGCGCGAACAATCGACTCTGGCCGGTGAGAAAACAGCGCCTGGCAGGCATTTTCACCATAAACGCGCGTTTCTTCCGCGCGTTGACGGCGCAGCACCTCCGGATCGATAACACTTTTTCCACTGATGCCACCGTGATCGGGCGTCGGCGTGCTTTCACTGCCCGGCGCCCGGCTTACCGTTCTCCAGGGCGACGTTTCGCGCCGTGGCTCGCGCCCGCCGCGGTGATCTTCACGCGCGGGTCGGCGTTTATCGCCACGAGCAGGAGCTTTCCCCCCGCCTTTACCGGTTCTGGGATTTTGCCCACGCTTCTCATTATCGTCGCCGCTGCGGACATACATCACTTTGACTTTGCCGCTTTTATTTTTTTCGTCACTCATGTTTTTTCCTCCACCAGCTCTGCGCGAAGCGCGCAGATTACCCGATGTTCCCCGACTTAGCCACGATCTTTCACGGAGGTTTCATCCTGCGACACACGTTAACTATTTATTGGCGCTGGCTGAGGCTATTACATCCATCGGATAAACCACATTGTCGGCCCACTTTATTAAGGGAATAATTAACATTCATGAAACATACAGCCGCAGTTTACTCGCTGAGAGCGCTGACCTCCGAGGTTTATTATGAATACTGTTTGTGCCCATTGTCAGGCAATTAACCGGGTCCCGCATAATCGTTTATCCGACAACGCAAAGTGTGGGCGCTGCGGACAGTCTCTGTTTAACGGCAATGTCACCGATGCCACCAGCCACACATTGAATGCGCTATTAAAAGATTCCCTTCCGGTTGTTATTGATTTTTGGGCGCCGTGGTGCGGGCCTTGCCGTAATTTCGCCCCCATTTTTGAAGAAACGTGTTACCAACGGTGCAAAACTGATCCACCCCAGCGGTTGAAAACTGATCC
>CALYPF010000116.1 GCA_945271245.1 uncultured Enterobacteriaceae bacterium
TACTGAGCTTAATGTGCTCTTCGCCGCGCTTGTCCTCCATCCGCAGCTTGTTCAGGCCAGCTGTGCGAATGACGTTGCGAGTGCTGTTGGCCTCCGTAACATGGTCAACGTGGCGGGAGTCGTGGAGGGCATGAGCAATATACGGACGATCCGGATCGCCTTCATGGAATGCAATGGCAACTTCAGTACCCTGTATCAGCGGGAAGTGGAAGCCGTATTTGTCACCACCGTAAGGCTTGGCAAAGCGCACGGGCATACTTTCCATGCCCTGACGTTTGTCGTCGCGGTCGGCATCAAACTTCACCCGGTACATGCCGGATGCATCCTGCCAGGCGTAGATGTCGTTATCTTTGGCGCTGGTCACGCGCGCCATCAGCGTGCCGCTGACCACCGGGCGCTTTTTAGCGGCAGGACGCCAGCAGCGGTTCTCGTAGTACGGCATGGCCGCCCATTCCACCTTCAGCGCGCTCTGACGGCTGGCAGAGTAACCGGCGCTGATGATGACGAGACCGTTTTCGGTTTCACGCGGCAGCGTCGGCGGGATAGCCGTTTCGGTGATAGTCAACACCTGAGACGGGCCCAGGGTATGGTCGGTACTGCTACCGGTCACGGTAGTCTGGGTGGACAGAAAACGTTCATGTTCCAGGCGTGCCCAGAAGTTACCTGTTTCCGCTGCGGGATTAATTTTGTCGCCACGTTCAAGGTGACGCGAGCGATAATGGTACACATCGCCGTAGGTGTTCCCTTCCCCGTCACCGCGGGTCATGTCCGCCGGCACGGACGTCAGGACGTTCTGGGCTTCGCGGTGATTGTAATCGCTGGCGGTGACCGAGCGCTCCACTACGTTATGCCACACGTGCACGTCCCATACCGAGTCGGCCGCATTGTCATTCGCCCCTGACGGGCTGTTCAGCGGGAGTTTTTTACCAAACGTCCAGGCGCTCTGCTTGTCCGCAAAGTGCACCACTTCGGTCTTAGTGTCAGGCTGCAGGGTAAAGAAGTAAAAAATCCCCACTTCGGCCAGCAGACGTTCAATAAAGGCGAGGTCATTTTCCTGATACTGGTTAATCTGTTCACGCTTTGGATACTCAGCTTTGAGGATAAACTCATACTCCCAGCCTTTGAGCCCATGCTCCGTGAGCACCTCTGCCACCACTTCCGGCACCGACTTGTTAACGAAAAAGCGGTGAGTACGGAACTGATTGCCCAGCAACGCCAGAAACGGCTCCAGCACAATGCAGTACTGCGCTTCATCTGCAGAACCACCGGTACGCTCGAAACGGGTCACCACCCCGTGAACCACCTTGCGCTGCGTAAGGGAAAGCAAATGGCCCGCGCCCATGGTCAGGGTCGCCGGCTTGCTCAGCATCTGGCGGGAATCAATGTTCTTGTCGGCACTGGTAAAGTTGATGGTGTAGCAGTAAAGCTCGCTCATCGCTTCTGAACCACTGAAGTCCTCCACATCGATAGCTGCTGTACAGGAAGGAATATCGAGGCGGTAGCGGTTCAGTGCTTTTCCGGTGACGGTGGCCACCATCGTGTTCAGGGTATCCGTCAGGCTCATGGCGTTGACTCCATTGTGTATTCGGTTATTCCATCAGGGCTGGCGCGGGCCAGTATCGGTCACAGGAATTGAGAAAGAGATTATTTTTTTCGACGTGTTTTCAGCCAGTAGAATAGCTTCATCAGGAGGTACGCCCCGACAGCACACAACGTTATTTTAATCACGATGATATGCATCTCGAAGCTGTCCATCGCTTCTTCCCCGTCACCACTAATATGAATATGGGCCTTCACAAAACTCGCAACCCATGCATCAGGAATGAAGTGGATCCCGCTCCAGAACAGCACAATAAACAGCAGGATTTTCATTCAGCATTCTCCGCTCTCTTTTTCAGAGCCTGCTGTGTCCGGCGTTTCTCAGCCTCTTTTCGTTCTTCGGTTTCTTTATCACACAGGCTGTAGTCCGGGGTACCACGCACATCGATACGGGCATAGGCCTTCAGGCCATTGCCGCCAGGAACAGGGAACGTCCCCCGCTGCAGTAGCAGACGTCGCAGATGCTGAAAATCACTGGTTCGGCGAAGGGTGATACAGCCCCAGGACTCACCGGAACCATCGCTGTTCAAAGGATGAAGACGGAATCCTGTACGGTTCAGGCCATTCACCATGATGCCGTCTCTTTTAGTTTTATCGCTGAAAAGGGCAAACCATTCGGAATGGTGATTTCGGTAACCATGCCAGGCATCGATCGCCTCTGCCCGGACTCGGTTATACAGGCTGCCGGCAGGCCTGTCGGTCACCCAGTAAGTCCCCGGCGGGATAGCAGCATTTTCATGGTCAGCACAGTCAGGATTATTGATATAAAAATCCACGCCCGTCAGCACTTCAAAAGTCCCGATGCCATAGCATTTCAGGTACGCCGTTTTGCCATCCGCCGACAGGTTGCCGTAATCCATCATGCAAATCTGCATTTCAGCCTCCGTGCGCCTCATTAAACGCCAGTACAATCCCTTCCTCATCATTCCAGCCGAACGTCAGGGAGTGTGGTTTCTGCTTCGCAGCCATGTGGGTCAGCAGTTGTTGACTCAGCACCGGCAGAATTTGCTGGCTGAGCAGGCTGTCGACGTTGCGCGCACCGGTATCCGGCAGCAGGCAGGCGGCGGTCAGCGCGTCGTAGAGGCTCTCATCAATCTGCGTGGTCAGGCCGTAGTGACGGTTCAGACGCCTGCTGACCTGAGCCAGTTTCATTTCCACGATGGTACGCATGGCAGCTTCCGCCAGCGGGCGGTAAATCACGGTCTGGAAACGGGCCAGCAGCGCCGGCTGGAAGTGGTCGCGTAATATCGGGCGCAGCAGCTCGTGCAGGTCGCCTTCGGTGGCCTCCGGCTGTTCATCGAGCAGTTGCATCAGGTGGTCACTACCGAGATTCGAGGTCATCAGGATGACGGTATTGCGAAAGTCGATTTCGCGCCCTTCGCCGTCGCGCATAAAGCCGCGGTCAAACACCTGGTAGAACAGGTTCATGACGTCACGGTGTGCTTTTTCCACCTCATCGAGAAGCACCACACTGTACGGGCGCTTGCGAACCGCTTCGGTGAGAATACCGCCCTGACCGTAACCCACGTAACCCGGAGGCGAGCCTTTCAGCTGCGACACCGTGTGCGGCTCCTGGTATTCGGACAGGTTGATGGTGATGAGGGATTTCTCACCGCCGTACAGCACGTCCGCCAGCGCCAGTGCAGTTTCGGTCTTACCGGTGCCACTCGGGCCAACCAGCAGGAACACGCCCTGCGGACCGTTCTCGGAAGTGAGACCCGTTTTTGCCGCACGCAGGCGCCGGGCGATGGCGGTCAGCGCCACGTCCTGCCCGACCACGCGCTTGCCGATTTCGTTTTCGAGTGTCAGCAGTTCGGTCTGTTCATCTTTCATCAGTGAGGAGAGCGGCACGCCGGTCCAGTCGGCAATCACGTTGGCAACCATACGGATATCCACATCCGGCCGGATTAGTGCACCGTCCTGCTGCAGAAAATCCAGCTGTTGCTGCAGGGTGTGAATATCTGCCTGACGACTGATGTCCTGACGGCAGGCTATCAGCTCCCCGACCAGCTGGCGCTCTACCTCAAGACGGGCTTCCTGCGTTTTCAGCTCCGATTCAAGCTCCGTACGCAGCGTGTCAATGACTGCCAGCCGGTCACCGTGTGAGGATGCGCCTGCGGCAATGTCCTCCAGCAAGTCCTGTGTTTCCATCCCAAGCGCTATCAGACGGGATTTCAGGCGTACAATGGCTTCCGGCACGGTATCAAGACTCATGCGCACGCGCGCGGCGGCGGTATCCAGCAAATCAACCGCCTTGTCCGGCAGCTGGCGGCCGGTCAGGTAGCGACGGGACAGTGTAACCGCGGCACGGACCGCATCGTCGGTGATGTGCACGTTATGGTGTTCGGCATAGCGGGATTTGAGACCACGCAGCATCAGGCAGGCGGTGTCATCATCCGGCTCGTCGACCTTCACCATCTGGAAGCGGCGCTCCAGCGCGGCATCGCGTTCGAAGTACTGCTTATATTCAGACCATGTGGTGGCGGCGATAGTGCGAAGTTCGCCACGCGCCAGCGCAGGTTTCAATAGGTTGGCCGCATCTGCGCCTCCCGCCTGGTTACCCGCGCCGATGATGGTGTGGGCTTCGTCAATAAACAGCAAAATTGGGGTAGGCGACTGCTGTACAGCATCGATGACGTTTTTCAGGCGCTGTTCGAACTCACCTTTCACTCCTGCACCTGCCTGCAACAGGCCGAGGTCGAGAGTGCGCAGAATAACCGGTTTCAGGCTTTCCGGAACGTTGCCTTCAGCGATACGTAAAGCCATACCTTCCACCAGCGCCGTTTTGCCGACGCCTGGTTCACCCACCAGAATCGGGTTGTTCTTGCGACGCCGCGAGAGAATGTCCACCATCTGGCGGATTTCAGTATCACGACCAAAGACCGGGTCAATCCTGCCCTCTTTCGCTTTGGCGGTGACGTCGAGCGTAAATTTATCCAGCGCATTTTGCAGCGCGGGGGTCAGTTCCCCCTCTTTCAGTTCTGCCCCCACCGGACGGCCAACAAACTCCACCTCACCACCGTGGCTCTGCGCCAGCTCTGCTTCCTGCTGCAAGGCCGGACGTTCGTCCGACTGCGCGTCGAGCAGCGGACGCAGACGCTCCAGCTGGCTCTGGCCCAGCGTCAGCAGCGGCCACAGCCCGTCACAGCGAACCAGTTTCTGTTTGTCAACCAGCGCCATCAGCAGATGGATGCTGCGTATTTGTTCCTCGCCGTTAAGAGAAGCAATCAGCCAGGCTTCCTGTAGAAGAGACTGAATGGCATCAGACAGCTGTGGGCGGTGGCGAACCGAGCGCGGCTGCTTGTCCAGCCAGCCCAGCAAATCCTGCCAGATGGCGTCCATATCCCACTCGTAGCGGCGTGCCAGCACCGTCAGATCACCTTCCCCCTGTTCGAGCAGCTTCAGCAGCCAGTGCTCCGGCAAAATTTCCGCATGGGCACGGGCCTGGCAGAGCGAAGCCGCCCCTTCCATCGCACGGGCACAGTAAGGATTCAGACGTCGCAACAGGATAGCTGGATTTTCCATGAGGTTCTCTCTTTGTCGGTTCCTGGACACGCTACCGCCCATCGCTGTTTCCCGTGAAGGGGACCAAAGCGCATATGGTCAGGCTGGCAGTTTGTGGGTTTCTTTGCTGAAAGCCCGTTACTTACAGGCACTCAGCAAAAAACTGCGGACAGGGCCCTGTCCGCATGCGACTTACGCGGTGGCGCGTTCGTTCCAGGAATCGGAATGAATGATGTTGCCGTCTTTGTAGGTCCAGGTGATTTTTTCGTAACGCAGTTCGATCTGCTCAAGGTGGTTGTGCTTCTCGAAAGAAGGATCCTTGATGTCGTGCATCACAGGATTCACTTTCACCACTTTCACGTTCTCAAGTTTGGTGTTGAAGTACTCCACTTCCTGGCCCGCGTCGTTGATTTTGTACCACTTGAATTCCGCAGACTTGAGGGTCTGACCGGTGGTCACAGCCTTGTACAGGTACGGGCTGGACGAGTCGATTTCCTTGGTGAACAGGAACGGGGTGTGGATACGGGTACCGGTCAGCTTGCCGGTGTTGTTGTCAGTCGGAATGTACAGGTTATGCTCCTGAGCGACAACTTCGATGCTGCCTTCACGATCCTGAACGTCAACAGACCCTTTAATGTCCGCGCCGCCGTCGTCTTTCAGCCAAAGATAAACAGGAATTGCCATGGGAATTACTCTCCATTGTGTTGTGATGCGCCATCATCCTGCGATGACGCCTGGGTGTGGCCCGGTATCTGACAGGCGTTCGCCTGCGGTACCAGACTGATTTCGACACGGCGGTTGAGCGCACGGCCCTCCGGGGTGTCATTGGTTGCGATCGGACGGCTTGCGCCATAGCCCTGCACCGCAAAACAGCTTTCCGGCACGTCACCGGTATCACGCATCCAGTTGCGCACCCCTTCGGCACGTTTCAGGGACAACGTCTGGTTCAGTTGCGGATTGCCGGTGTTATCGGTGTGCCCGGACACGACAATCAGCCAGCCCGGCTTCGCCTTCACGCCGACCAGAGAATTCACCAGCATTTTGGTGGAGCCTGCTTTCAGCTCGAACTTGCCGGAATCGAACAGCGACATGCTGTCGAGGCGAATGGTTTTCGGGCCCTGAATGATTTTCTTAATGACTGGTGGAGGCGGGGGCGGAGGGGCCCAGTCACTGACGGCGGCCTCAACGGGCGGAACCATACGCAGCCCCTGATACAGTCCCACGCGATAACGCAGTGGCTCCCCCCGACGTTGCCAGTCGTCCAGCAATGCGCCATCGGCCCGCAGACGCTGCTGCGCCCGCAGTTTCGGGGCAACAGGCTTCCCCGTAAGCTGGTGATACAACGCAAGGTGATCGCCAACATTACGAATGAGACGCTGGTTGTTCATCCAGGACGCCAGCATGGCAAGTGCCAGGAAAATCCCGCCCAGTAACCCGGCGTAACGCCAGAACACCATTCTGCGACTTACACCACGTCGGCGTGGCAACGCCGGCAGCAGCAGTTCAGGCAGCGGCAGTGGCTCTGTTGTGACGGTCGCATCCGGTGGCAGCGCCGTCACGGCGATGATGTGCTGTTGCCAGAGATTGCCCGCGATACCGCTCACCGGCACCATGCACATGCCCTGCACGCAGGGCTTCAACACCGGCAGCTCGCCCTCTCGGGCCAACAGCAGGTCATTGACCGCGCAATTCTGCCAGGCAAGCAGACTGTCCAGCCACAAAATCTGACTCAGACGGGAAAGACGTCCGTCTGATCCGGTCTCCCGGGCCCATTCCGCCAGTGACACATTGCCCTGACCTGGCTGATATACCTGAATACCGCTCCATTGACTGACAGTGGTAAACCAGACCGGCTCCGCGTCAGCACAGGCCGCAGATGGCGATACCCAGGTCACGGTCCACAGCGGGGGGATCGTGCCGAATGCCGCACGGCACTGGATGACAGCACGCTGCCAGCCCCGCAGAGACTGGGTAAAATCATCACCGGATGTGTGCAGCTCGGGTACCACCGCCAGCAACACTGAAACTTGTGACACCAGCGCCGGGCGGCTCAGACTCAGGTGTTGAGCAAAGAGTGGCAGCTGTTCCGCATCCTTCACCCGCAGATACCATCCCTGACGGGTTTCACGATGCCGGGCAGATTCAGCAAACAGCGCGCTGTTATCGCCACACACCAGAATGACCGCGCCCTGAAAATCTTCCGGGGGCAGGCTCTCGTCCACAATATCCCTGAGTGCCTGTGCCCGCCGCTGCGATGCCCGCCGCTGACGCCAGAGCATCGCCCCGCACACCAGAATGACCAGCAGGCTGAGTGCCACACGACTCCCGACCGACAGCGGCCAGAAGCCCAGGATAAGCCACAGTGCCAGTACGCCCGCCAGGGTGGTTAACAGATTCCGGTAAACATCACGCATCCTTTACCCCGGTCTGACCGTCTGACTCACCAGTTCGGTGAGGGAGGATGAAAGGAAGAACCACAGCCCCACCAGCACAGCCGTCCCGATAATCCAGGAAAGCCAGTACAGACGACGACCGCTGCGCAGGCGGGAGGCCCTTGCGACAATCGGCGCATCCTGCGAAAGCGTAAAGGCAGGCACCCGTTCACCCAGTGCCCGTACCACATCTTCACGTCGTTCATCGTCTTCAGCCCGGTACTGCCCGACAAAGCCCAACTGAAGGGTGCGGTACATACAGGTCAGCACCGCCATATCAGGTGCCGTTTCTTTAAGCAGATTGCGAATACGCTCCCAGAGCTCTTCACCGGCATTCAGGGTGCCAAAAAAATGCGCCTGCAGCGGATCGCGCCGCCACGTCAGGTAACCGTCATCTGTCGACCCGCGATTCAGGACGCTCTCATCCAACAGGGCACACAGCGCATAGACCATGTGATCCCGGCTGATATCGCTGTAGCCTGCCTCCGTCAGCGCGGCTTTCGCCTCCTGCACCAGGCGGCAGGCCCGGCGGTAGAGCCCTTCCCCGTCGCGGATCTCCTGTCCGCCCCGGAGCTGACTGGCCATCAGCCAGCCGGGGTAGAACGTACGCTCAATTTGACTCATTTCTGATGTATTCATGTACGCAGCACCGCAAAGAGTTCAAGTTTCACCTCTCCCAGAGAACGCGGGGTATAGAAGGTACAACTGCCCATTTCAAGCATGGTCCGGGCCACGTCAGAACTCAGGTCCAGCGAAAAGTACTGGTTCTCCAGGCGCAGAGGGATCGCGGCGGGAACATGCGTCAGAGGTTTGATTTCTATTCCGCTCAGCGCCACGTTCACCACATCCGAGACATCCTCAAAACTGCCCGCCTTACACAGCTGCGGGAACCGGGTCTGGAGCTCGTGATTCGGCATGGAGGAACGCACCGAGAGATAAAAATCAGCGCCTTCGCTCAGGCGCGCATCGTGAAGGGAGCCTTTCCAGATTTGGTCCTGATGCTCAAGCTGGATACTGACCACCCTTGATGGCAGGCTGGCTTCCAGTAACTTATCCAGCAAGGCCAGTAACGGCGGGAAGACCCGTTCAGGTGCAGCATGCTGATACACTGGAATATCACCGGCATCGTGCTCCAGCGAAAAGGTCAGCAGGCTGCCAGCCAGGCGCGCCAGTTCGCGGTACAGCAGTTCCGGGTGACGACCTGGCGTCTGCAGCAATTCCGTCAACACCGGTTCGGCGCTGTTCAGCGCATTGAGCAGCCAGAACAGGGAGACATCCGCGACCGCAAAGTCTGCCATCCGCTCATTACTCTCACGACGCATGGCCATCAGACGCTTACGTCGTGCCTGCAAACGAACCAGCAGATCACCCAGTTCAGTGGTCAACAACGGACTCGCAGAAACGGAAAGCATCGGCGGAATGAAAGCCGGATCCCGGCTCCATTGTCCCTGTGCATTACGCACCAGACGGGTGACCGGACAGGTCAGGTATGCGGTATTTTCCTGCGTGGACAAACGCAGTGTGATGGCATTACGCAGAATGGCCAGTTCACCGCTTTCATGCCCGGCCAGCTCCTGCACCACCACACGTTCCGCTTTCCAGCGCCGCGGGCGTTCACTGTCCTGCCCGCTATCAAGATTGCCGCCGCTGGCGCTCAGCAGCGGCAGTGCAACAACGACGTCAACAGACTCAGAGCCGCTTGCCGTGGATAAATCACAGACTGGCGGAAGATTATCTGCCAGATCTGTATCAACAATCGTGCCATCCTGGAAACATACCACCACACGGGTGGCATTCAGGCGAGACAGCGCAAGCGCGGCATCATCAAACTCTGCGGCCACCACACCCCAGGGATAAGAAACCCCCATCCGGGCGACCATGCTGGCAACGTGCTCATTCCAGCGGGCCTGCTGCTGGAACTGTTGCGGGGCCAGAGCGGCCCCATCCTCCCAAAGTGGGCGGTAAATTTTCATCCCTGGTTTCCCCTCGCCTTACGATTTGGCTTTCGGCATCTGGGAAACCAGTGACAGGTTGACGTCCATTCCTTCCACCTGGAAGTGTGGCACGGCGTACAGCTTCACGCGGAAGAAGCCCGGGTTGTCCTCAATGTCTTCCACCACCACTTTCGCATCGCGCAGCGGGTGAGACGCCTGCAGCTCGTCGCCCGGATCGGTCATTTCCGTCACCAGACTGCGCACCCAGGTGTTGAGCTCGAGCTCCAGCAAACGGCGGTCCTTGGTGGTGCCGATGTTTTCACGCTGAATCAGCTTCAGGCAGTGCGCAATACGGGACAGCAGGAAGATGTACGGCAGACGGGCGTTGATGCGGCTGTTGGCCGTGGCATCCGCGGTGTCATACAGGGCCGGCTTCTGGGTGGAGTTAGCGCTGAAGAAACAGGAGTAATCTCTGTTCTTATAATAACTTAGTGGAATAAAGCCCAGGTTCGCAAACTCAAACTCACGGGTTTCCGGGATCATCACTTCTGACGGGATCTTCACCTGGTTGCCGGTACCGAGGTCATACAGATGAATAGGCAGGTCCTGAACGGCACCACCAGCCTGTGGGCCACGGATTTGCACACACCAGCCGTTGTTGATGAAGCTGCGAACCATATTGGATGCAAAGGCAAACGAGGCGTTGGTCCACAGGTATTTATCGTGATCCGGGCCTTTGACTTCTTCCACGTAGTTAAAGCTACGAACCGGCACAGTGTCCGGGCCATACGGCAGGCGACCCAGCACACGCGGCATCACCAGACCGATATAGCGGGAATCGTCCGTCTCACGGAAGGATTTCCACTTGATGTACTCCGCACGATCGAAGTAGTTACCAATGTCCTTGATGGCTGCAACTTCCTCCATTGAGTCCTTGAGGAAAAATTTCGGGCCGGCAGAGCCGATAAACGGCATATGCGCAGCGGCAGACACTTTTGAAATGTTGCGCAGCAGAGCAACATCCTGCGCAGACGCATCAAATTCGTAGGCGGAAATCAGCGCGGCAATCGGCTCACCGCCCGGGGTGTCATACTCATCGATGTATGTATGTTTATACAGTCCACTCTGAATGATTTCCGGGCTGTCTTCGAAGTCCTGACGCAGGTCTTCTTTGGACATATCCAGCAGCTCCACCTTCACGTTCTGACGGAAATCGGTTTTATCCACCAGGGACTGCACTCCGCGCCACAGGCTTTCAACAGCCTGGAAGTCCGGGTGGTGCATAACCGCATCCAGCTGGCGGCTAATCTGGTAGTCCAGCTCCGCAATGTGGTGGTCGATGAGGTTGCGGTCGAGCTTCTCCACTTTTGAGCCAGATTTTGTCAGGCACTCCAGGAACACCTGCATCCCGGCAGTTAATCGTTCATCCGCGGTCGCATCCGACATCGCCTGCGCGTCCTGCCAGATGTCCAGCGCACTCAGCTCAGAGACCGGGTTCAGGTTGATTTTTTCAAACAGGGACGCATAAACCCCGCCCGCAGCAGGACGTTCCAGCACCACGCTTTCGCCACCAGCCGCATTCTCATTTTTTACAGACATCAGCATCTTCCTTTTTAATCCGTTAAATCATCGTGACCGTTATGGCTGTTTAGGTGCGAGAGCAGACAGCTCTGAGCGGAGTTCTGCGCTTAACGCCGGGTCGAGCAGAATTTTTTCCAGCTCTTTACGGAAAGCCTGGTTGTCCAGCAGGTTCGCTTTTAAATCGCGAAGCAGATTGCGCATGGACAGCATCGCCTTCAGCTGAGGGATTTGCCGGGAGACCTGCTCCGGGGTAAAATCCTTCAAGCTCCGGAAGGTCAGACTGATGTTGTCTTCGCTGCCGTCATCAGCCAGCGTGTTTTTAACGGTCAGACTGACGTTTGGGGAATATTCGGATAACACTGAATCGAAATTATTTTTATTCAAATCAACTTTTTTGCGCTCTGACAGAGGGGCAGACTCCTGACCATTACTGAAGTCGCCCGCCACCAGCAATTTCAGGGGGAGCTCCGTTTTCTTGCTCGCGCCCCCCGTGTGCAAATCAAGTTTTAAATTAATACGCGCTTTAGGGATTTCGGACTGAAAGGAAGAGTTAGACATGGCTGTCCCTGTTCTATGGAGTAATAGAAACGGTCGATGCCAGTGAGAAATAACTAAGAAAAAATTACCCTGCCAGAACAACTTTCCGGTTTACGTCATCCGACGATAATAAAAATCCCGGAACTAAATAGCGGGCGCATTCCATCCACCAGCATGCCGACACTGTATTTTTGAGCATTTGTCTGAAATGGTAAATTTCGGATAAGACCCAATAGCCGGAGTGTAGGAACGTTCCCTGCCAGATCGGAAATGAAAAAATGTAACTAAGTTTTACATTTGTGGGTTTTAACAATAAAAGATCATCTTTCTGATTTATAAGAATTTTCTTGCATAACCCCTTCAGGCCTTATGGGATAAGGGTGTGCAGCAAATGATCAATTTAGCTTAGGGGTAGGTTTTGTACAAAACACCACCAATCACGTAAAATATCTGATTTTGTACTTTTATCAAAAATGAGAAGCAGACGTGACTGAGCAAGTGAAAAATTGACGACATTTTCAGGTTTTCATCATTTCTTATTTTTCATTTAAGCGGGGCTTATTTGTTGTCGCCAGAAGAAAGGAAATGTCACGACAGCCCTTTACACATCCCTCAATACCAGGAGTTGAGCACGATCTGGATACCTGCCATTCAGGGAGTTTCAGATTAACTGATGCGCTAAGAATATTTGTCCTATTGCTCAGGTTGTAATGAGATCCGGTTCAACGCCATCATGACTGGCGGGAGGGCATGGGCCTGAAAAACCTCTGCACATGTTGACAGGTTGCCCGTCACAAGAAATTCCACCGGCGCAATCAGTTTACCCTCATCCGAAAATCCACCGGTCAGTGCCGACTTCCTTACCAGCAATGCATCCGTATCGCTGTATTCCTGGACCAGAAGCGCTTCATTACCCCAGTCACCGTCACTCACCGCTGCATTGACCCAGCCCTGCGATTTAAGCTGTTCAATAGCGTACGTCAGCCGGTACAAATCCGACTGCGCTGAGACCGGTCCGGTGCAGGATGCCCACAGATATTCCAGACGATGATGTAAGCCGGCTGCAGGGCCTTTACTGCGCCCCAGCGTCAGTAACCCTTCAATATCGGATGCGATTGCACGCGGAAACCGTTTTTGCTTATACGCCACAGTTAACCAGCGCAGTAAAAATGCATGCGTGCTGAGTGGCGACAACGCCTGACCATCCTTCTGCGCGGTACGTAAAGCGACAAGCGCACACCATGCAAAATGTGCCAGTGCCATGACAGTTTGTTCCGGGGGTAAGGTATCGTGAGCTTTTTTCATTCAGAAATTATATCGGCGCGGAATACATCGGGGAAGCTCTGTATAACTGACATCAGCTTAACTGGAGAAGCCTTTCCGTCACGGACAAACCACACCCGTTCTGGCCGTCATGACGAGAGATGCCATTTCATTCACCTTGGTCTGTAACTGACTGAATGACCGTGAAAATAAAAACTTTCCTGTGCGACTGATAACGAAAGACGCCATACTGGTGACGTTGCTATCAGCATGCATCACCTCGCACCATGCCTCTCTGAGTATCCCGCTCATCTCCTGCTGTACGACCTCATCGCGCAAGGCACCCAGCGTATCAAGATTCATCAGCAGCACCATTTTGCACTCTGGTGCACTGACAGACTCCCACATCCATCGCAGGATCGTTGGCGGTGAACTCTGGCGCGCCTGCTGACGCTGGCGCGAATATTCGCCGGTGCGCTGCCAGACTTCAGTATGAAAACGCAGAATCAATGACCGGTATTCGCTCATGGCTTCACGATACGGCAATTTCAGCGTAAAGCTGAATGCCGCCAGTCGCGGGTAATGGTCAACGGCCTGTTGCAGAAATGCACGCGTACTGACGGCATCCGCGCTGACAGCATCAGACGCCCGTATGTAAGAATGATTCACAATGCAAACCTCTTCGGATTAAATCAGGGAGTGATACCACCTCTACGGTAGTATCTTGTTCATAAGAATGAGGAACTATCTGGTAGTGCAGCAGTAGTTTCTCTGCCAGTGAGCTTCTTCGATGCTGTAGATACCGGTCTGGCACCGGTAACAGTGCTTCACGCCCTGATAATGGTCACCGCACCACACGCAGTACCAGGACAGCGTCATTACCGTAGCATCCAGGCCGTTGAGCATATTGCGTAACTTCCTGTGCAGGGCCTCAGCTTTCACTTGCGGGTCGAGATGGGCACAATTCATCAGCACATCCCTGGCCACAGTCTGCGTATCGTGTTCAAACCATGCCGGGTCGCTGAAGGTGCCAGCATGCAGCACCAGACGACAGCCACAGGAAGCACAACTCCATATCTGCCCCGGTGCGCTCATGGCCTCACTGGCCGTCACAAAGTGGCCTTCACGGTCATTTGCCAGGTAACATTTCAGTACCCGCATGCCGTAACCTCTGCAGTCCGGATTTCAGCATCAGAGAGCGTCCTGCTGAACTCACCGGTTCGGCAGGTCAGGCAATAACGCTCACCGTGGTAATCACTGCTGCAACCGTGACAGTGCCAGTCGGCGCGGTAAACCAGCGGACGGGCATCCGGTACATACCATTGCAGCTGCCGGATATGGCGGGTCCCTTTCGCTTCCAGGTTGACATACGGACAATGCTGTCGCCCGTTATCTGTCAGCATGTCGGACCGGTGTTCAAAGAACGGTCGCTCAGTGTTGTATTCAGGATGGTATCGCAGCGCACTGCCGCACAGGTGGCAGGTGTAGCGGTCATACGGATATCGTTGTGCTGTTCTGGCCCCGGTGGGACGACCATTACCGTCAAGGGCAATGAAAGATTTGGCGTACATCGTGGTGCTCCTTACCGCCAGACAACACGCAGGCGTAAGCCGTCCCGGTATGGGCAGCATGGCTGTGTGAATGGCGGGTCAGTTATGCGTTAGCGGAAGATGATTATTGGTATTCAGTCTCTGCAGGCCACCGGGATTACGGTTGTGCAGATGCTACAGAGGTACGAAAACAAACGGGGCAGGGTCTGGCACCACAATACTGCCTCCGGCAACGGGGACACTTCCAGCGCGCCGGGATGTTCTGTGGTTTAGAACGTCGTTGTTTTTCCATCAGGAGACCTCGTCTGCTCAGGCGCCACGTGAATCTGCGATACGCGCACGCATCCAGGTTTCCACCTCGCTTCTGCGCCAGCGTGAGCTGCGGCCCAGCTTGATGGGTTTGGGAAACAGCCCGTCGCCAATCAGTTTGTAAAACCATTTGTCGGTCATCCCGGTAAACGTGGTAATGAAAGTCATGTCGATAAGCGGGTCCTGAGCTGAAAGCAGTGTGTCAGGACTGGCATTAATGTTTGAGTTGGTCGTGGTCATGGTATTTTTCTCCCTCTGAGGATATGGCTGTCGGGAGACGTCCGGTGGTGGTTGAATCATGGGATTACCGGTTCGCCTCAGAGGATAGGGAAACGTTGTAAAAAATTACCAGGCCCGTACGTTCAGGCCCGGTGAATCGATATATGCCTGGCTCAGCCGCGGCTGCAACCGAAGTTACGTTCACCATCGCCGGTGACTTTGGTTTCGCGTTTGGCAAGATAAGCGGCCTGCGCCAGCGCCTGTTGAAGCTCTGTGGTATTACCGCGCGTCAGCCAGGACACCGGGCTCTTCGGGAAGCGGGCCAGAACGGCATGTTCCTGTGCATCCACCTTAAGGGCGCTGCACCATGCCTGCTTAATCATACCTGCAAGCGAATCCGGGTCTTTGTAATCCCCCGGTCCGCACCACGTATCGCGGTTCAGCAACAGCACCGCGTGGTAATGCTTCTTCCCTTTGATTTCACCAAACTCCCGCGCCCAGACAAAACGTAGCGTGGTCGGCCAGACGCGTTTGCCCTCGCGACGTTGACGCGCCTGAAGGGCTGCAATGCGGGCTTTCATGGCATCGGTGAAGCGGGAGATAACAGCGGCATCGCTTGCCGCTGGCGTATCCGGCAGACGGAGGTCAACACGCAGGGCCAGTACACGGGTATAGGCGTTCAGCGCGCAGTTAAAGGTATCGGCAATACGTTGCTGCCAGAGAGAATGGTAGGTGTAACTCATTGAAATAGACTCCGGTAGGTTAGTGTTCATAACCATTACCGGTGCCGTTAAAAAATACTTTTCGGGAAGCCTGCCATGGCAGTGCCGGACCAGATTGCCGTGTACCACATGAAAATATCGTCACCCTTCGCAGTACTGTCCGCTTAAATTGTTACCAACGGTGCAAAACTGATCCACCCCAGCGGTTGAAAACTGATCCA
>CALYPF010000117.1 GCA_945271245.1 uncultured Enterobacteriaceae bacterium
CTGGATCAGTTTTCAACCGCTGGGGTGGATCAGTTTTGCACCGTTGGTAACAAATGAATCTGAAATCTCAAAATATCCTGTGCCGCCGGGTCAGTGAAAAAGAAATCATTCCCGTCGTCGTTGATAACATTGGTGAAGCGACGCTTATTCCTCTGGCCACTTGGTCCGGATGGTTTTGCAGGAAGAAGCAGGCGCGCCAGTGGCAGCGTTTTATTAAGGAACCGCTATTGAGAGATGCGGCTTCTATACCTGGAGCCTCAAATCCCATGCCAGTGGATAACGTTCCTCACACCAGCGGCCTCATGAACTAATACGGCAATAATACACACCAACCGGCTATATTCAGAGCCGGTTGCGCGTTAAGAAAACCCGCCCGCCTAGCTGGCGCATTTGTCGTAAAATCCATTGCTGCCGCTGCAGTACATATCCCGAAGGGCGGTTAACTTTAAAGCGCAGCGGATTAGGTAATACCGCCGCCAGTAACGCAGCTTCAGGTTGAGTCAGGCGGCTTGCAGGCTTATGAAAATAATGCATGGACGCCGCCTGCACCCCAAAAACCCCCTCGCCAAACTCTGCGATATTAAGATATACGGTTAGGATTCGACGCTTAGTCCAGGCTAGCTCAATACCACAAGTTAGACCAGCTTCCAGTCCTTTACGCACCCAGCTTCGTCCGTTCCATAACATTAAATTTTTCGCCGTTTGCTGAGAAAGTGTAGAAGCACCGCGCAGGCGTTTTTCTTCATCAGCGCCTTTTATAACGCGTTGAATTGAAGCAACATCAAACCCCCAGTGAGAGGGAAAAGACTGATCCTCAGCGGCAATAACAGCCAAAGGCATCCAGGGAGAGATTTTATCCATCTCAACCCATTTGGAATGGGCAACGTATTGAAAATTTCCTGAAAACCAGGCACTAAATTGCTTCTGTAGCATAACCGCCGAAAAAGGAACGGGAAGCAGGCTAAATGCAGCAATACAGACCCCCCAAAGCAAAATAATGCTTAGCAATATATAAATAACACCCTTCTTTAGACGGGAATATGCTCCCCCGCGCCGTCTCTTCATTATTGTGGCCTGTTATCCTATCCTCTGATGCTCTTACTCCGCACTACACGGTTGGCCTACAACTACCATCCCACCGTGCTACTTTATAGCAATATTATCCGATACTTCATTATCCACCTGCGTTATTTTGCATGAAAATCAGACGCACAACATGCAAGGAATGTGTAATACCGTTGCTCATAGCGGGCTTAGCTGGTTAGTGATTTTCTATGTGATGAAGATGTGAATTGGTTCCCCCCGCGGACGTTCTACGGTACACTCGCTGTCGGCAGCACCAAAAAGACTAGGATTCTTAGTAGTTTTTGCTGATTGCGGATAATTAGCGCATCTAAATTATTCGCATGAGGCTGGGTTAAGAAAAACATGGGTAATATTGACGTAAGCACCTTACTACACGGCGTTATGGTTTCGAGATATGAGAACCGTTAGAGTTAATTGATTAGCCCACCTTTAGTTTCAGTAAAGATCGCGTCTATTAACCCAGATGAATAGAAAAGACTGCTCTTTGAGTATTTATTGCTTTTTGCTGCTTAATAGCTGCCATATGAGAGAGTTTCGCGGTAGAATACGTTACTCTGGATATACATTTATCCTCTTTTCCTAACCAAAAAAAGGCGGATAAAAATTTTTAATTAGGATGTTATACTTCACATATTTTACTGATTCGGGTAACAAGTCGCTCAGAATCTGCTATCTTATGGGCTGGATGACAGCCCCCTTGTGAAGGCGTTGCTACTCTTACACCATAATGTATAAAACAGCAGCGCCAAGATTTCCCTGGTGTTGGCGCAATATTCGCGCACCCCGGCCTCGCCGGGGTCATTTTTTATCAGCCCCCGCCACCCACTGTTTCAATACCGCCACATCATGCGTCCATTCCTGCTTTAACTCATCAACCCAATCACCCACATTGTCCCACCATGCTGGCAAATCAGGAGATTGGATCTGTTGCGCCAACTGCTGTAAATGACGTAGCCCAATAGAACCGGCAGCGCCTTTAATTTTGTGCCCTTCCTCTACAATGCCCTTTTGGTCGCGCGCTGTAAGGTTAGATTCCAGAACGCTTAAATAGCCCGGCATCATTTTTTCAAACATCTCTAAGCCATCGTATATCAACTTTGGACCTACTAATTCTATATATTGCTCCAGCATCGGCAAATCCAGCAGTGATTGTGGCTTTTCACCCACAGACTGCGCCTGAAATTTTTCAACTGATTCAGCAGCTTCCGCCTGAACATCCCAGAATTTTTTAATCATCGCTGTCAATGCTGGCACCGCTAACGGTTTGCTTAACACATCATCCATCCCGGCATCGAGATACTCTTTTTTATCTTTGAGTACATTAGCCGTCAAAGCCACCAGCGGCGGCAGTTCATCACTGGCATAACGCTGATGCAGCTCGCGTGAAATATCCAGGCCGGTCATATCAGGTAGCTGAATATCCAACAGTACAAGGTCAAACTCACCGGGCGTAAACATATCCAGCGCTGCGCTGCCGGTCATAGCAACCTCAACGCTATTGCCCAGTTTCTCAAGAACCGAGCGCGCCACTATCACATTTAATTCAATATCCTCGACCAAAAGCACGTGCAGAGCGGGTAATGGCATATCGTCATCCATCAGCATGTCATCGACATCTTCTGCAATCTGAGGCGCCTGCACGGTAAGACTAAACGTCGCGCCATGACCGGGCTGGCTGTGTACTAAAATATCCCCGCCCATACTTTTCGCGAGACGCCGCGATACGGCAAGCCCGATTCCCGTACCTGTAGCAGGTTTTCCACCGCTACTACCGTGCACCTGGTAATACATCGCAAAAATTCTGTCCTGTTCTTCCTGAGGAATACCAATACCAGAATCTTCAACATCAAAGTGCAAAATACCGTTACTTTCGTATCGGACACGTACGATAACCTGGCCCTGCTGGGTAAATTTCACGGCATTGCTGATTAAGTTCCAGAGGATCTGACGCAATCGGGTGCCATCCGTCAGAATTTTATGCGGCAACGGCTGGGAAGCTTCCAAAATAAAGCGCAGCCCCTTTTGCTGCGCCTGCAACCCCGAAAGATTTTCGAGATCCGCCAGAAAACCGGTAAAATCGACGGGCTGATTATCAAGTTGGACTTTACGCCGTTCAATTTTATCCATGTCGATAATATCATTAAAGATATTGCCTAACGTTACGGCGGAAACGTGGATAGTTTTCAGGTACTTTTCCTGCTCAGACGTGAGATCGGTATCCATCAGAATGCGGCTTAATCCAACGATTCCGTTTAGCGGCGTTCTCAGTTCATGGCTAATCGTAGAAATGAACGTTGTCTTATCGCGGCTGGCGCGCTCTAAAGCATCCTGATACCGTTTGCGTTCGGTAATATCACGCCCAAACCCCATTAATCCGTGGCGTTTACCTACCCGATCGTAATAGGGAACTTTACGAATTTCGAAACAAGCCTTACGGCCATCCGGATAATCCAGCCATTGTTCGTAAGTGAGTGACACATTATGGCGAAATACTTTTTCGTCCGTTTCAATCACCTTCACCGCGGCTTCGTCCGTATAGACTTCATGCGGTTTCAGGCCGATGAGCTGCCTTTCGCTTTTCCCTGTCAGCAACTCCATTGCGCGGTTGCAGCCAGAAAATTCCTTATCTTCATTCCGATAAAAGACTAAATCAGGAGAGGCATCTAAAAAGGAGCGTAAAAAAGAGGATTGTTGTTCAAGGCGTATCTGCGTTTCTTTACGCTCCGTCATTTCAACTTGCAACTGCTCCAACATCTTATGCCGTTCGGCCTCAGCCCTTTCTCGCTCACTAATCTCTTGATTAAGCTGGGTAATATTGTCTTTTAACTGAACATTTAATCGGAGATCGCGTTCACGCATTTCTTCCAGCTTCTCTACCAGTCGCGACAGACGCTGACGTGATTCTTCAAGCTGCTCAACCACAATGGACAAAAAATAAACGCCCCAGGGCGTAATCAGCAATCCAAAGAAAATAGATCGTATGACATCAATGCTTTCAACTTGCCCCCGAAGCAGCATCGTGACAGCCATTTGTACGACCATCGCCAGCATTACCAGCACCAGGGGCAGTAATAAAGAGAAGCGGACCAGCCCCAATTTCATCATTAGGTCCACATAATATTGTGCCAGTTTCCGTATTTGCTTCATGGAAGGCTCCTGCGCCGCGATCAGAGTTCAATCATATACTGAAATCGGCAGGAGTTGCAGAAAGGTAAAAATAGAGGGGTGGCTGAAATCACGAAATCAGAGATTTGCAATCATTCCCCACACATGAACCGGCAGATTTCGGCTATCTCTGCCTGTTAAAGATAGCTAAAGTGCATAACGCAACGCCTTATCCGAGATGGTCCGACTATTTATGGTTTATGGCAAACGCCACGGCTGTCCCAGCGCAGCGCCCTGAACCCCATGCTCACGTAGCCAGGCATCAAGCGCCACCATACCGGTCCAGCGATTCTCGCACCAGAGCGGCGCCAGTAGCGTTGGTCGCCTGGCGCTGGCAGAAATCCGGTGATACACCACATCAACGGGCGTCGCGCGGATCATTTCTCCCGCCGCCTGTGTATACTCATCCAGCGAAATAGCCTGTAAACGCCCGGCTAGCCAGGCCTTAGCCATAATACTTCCCGTAACGATGTGTAGCGGGTGCAGTTTGATACCGTCTACGCCGGTATCAACCACTTTCTGCAGCGTCTCCAGGCAATGCTGGCGCTGCTCCCCGGGTAAACCGACAATCAGATGCGTACACACTTTTATTCCGCGCGCCCGGGCACGCCGGGTTGCCTCCTGATAACAGGCAAAGGTATGCCCGCGATTAATACGGTGCAGCGTTTTATCCTGCGCGCTTTGCAAACCCAACTCCAGCCAGACCTCATAACCTTGCTCGCGATAATCAGAGAGTAAACCGAGCACGCTATCGGGCACGCAATCGGGACGCGTACCGACGCATAACCCCACAATATCGGCCTGACCGATGGCTTCCTGATACATTGCACGTAGTACTTCAACTTCGGCAAAAGTACTGGTATAGGCCTGAAAATAGGCGAGATAGCGCCTGGCGCGATTAACGCGGCTCGCCTGGTACGCCAGTTGGTCGCTAATGGAGCGGTATTGCTGGGCCTCATCGGCGAACGAGGCGACATTGCAAAATGTACATCCTCCTCGCCCTAACGTGCCGTCCCGGTTTGGGCACGAAAATCCACCGTGCAGGGTCAGTTTATGGACCTTTTCTCCATAGCGCCGCTGGAGATCGCCGCCAAACATATTGACTAATTTCTGTAACTGCATAATCTGGTCGCTGGCCTGTAAAACGGGGGGCCAGCCTGCCATCTTCTCATTTTATCGGCGATGACGTGGATCATATTCGTCAGCCTGCGCACATCCATATGAATTTAAATCTCAAATAAATGCTTATATATGCACAATGCACTATGATTTTTTTTAATCTTCATCTCACGCCATTAAGATTTTCTGTAATCGCTAAAAACAGAGACAAAAAACAATCAGTTCGCTACAAACAGCATAATCCGCCATTACTAATGAAAATATCAGCACGATAATAAAATTACTCCCCCGTTAAACAGTGAGAGCGATCACACTCTCCCGCATCGTTCCCTAAGAAAAAATAGCCTGCCAAGATGGATAAACCTATTTAAAAACAAAAGATTAATGCGATTAATGTTTTCCATCGCTTTATCTGTACGCCATTTGACCTGAATTGGCTTTATCGATAAGTTGAGATCTCACTGGAAGCAATTCAGATGGGAAACGACTCCATCATATTTATGCAGTAGTCTCGATCACCCGGAACAAGTCCTCAACGCTTGTATCTCGCAGCGATGATCTCAGGCAGAGCGACAGCATCAGCGTCAATCTCCACGCTTATTTGTCGCTCTGCCGAGACATCCATCTGCCTGCACCACCGGAGATCCGCAGAGCCTGGGGAGGTTCACCGCAATGTTGTACGATAAGTCTCTCGAAAGAGATAACTGTGGCTTTGGGTTGATAACCCATATAGAAGGCGAACCAAGCCATAAAGTTGTCCGTACCGCGATTCACGCCCTTGCTCGTATGCAGCATCGGGGCGCGATTTTGGCCGATGGTAAAACCGGCGATGGCTGCGGCTTGCTGTTACAAAAACCCGACCGTTTTTTTCGTCTGATTGCGGAAGAACACGGCTGGCGATTGGCGAAAAACTATGCTGTTGGAATGCTATTCCTAAGCCAGGATCACACCATTGCACAGGCGTGCCGTCAAATTGTCGAAGAAGAGCTTCAGCGCGAAACGCTATCCATCGTCGGCTGGCGCGAGGTGCCGGTGAATACCGATGTGCTGGGTACCATTGCGCTTTCATCACTTCCCCATATCGCCCAAATCTATGTTAACGCGCCTGCAGGGTGGCGCCCGCGTGATATGGAGCGGCGCCTGTTTATCGCCCGCCGACGCATTGAAAAACGTATTGATGATAAAGACTTCTATGTCTGCAGCCTGTCTAACCTGGTCAATATTTACAAAGGCCTGTGCATGCCAGCAGACCTGCCGCGCTTCTATCTCGACCTCGGCGATTTGAGGCTAGAATCGGCCATCTGCCTGTTCCATCAGCGTTTTTCCACTAATACTGTGCCGCGCTGGCCGCTGGCGCAGCCATTCCGCTATCTGGCGCATAACGGCGAAATTAATACGATTACCGGCAACCGCCAGTGGGCAAAAGCGCGCACATATAAATTTAAAACCCCGCTTATTCCCGACCTTCAGGACGCCGCGCCGTTCGTTAATGAAACCGGATCGGACTCCAGCTCGCTGGATAATATGCTGGAGCTGCTGCTTAGCGGCGGAATGGATATCGTGCGCGCCATGCGCCTTCTTTGATTTTAACTCCATGCATATGGAGCCCTGGGATGGCCCTGCAGGCATTGTGCTTTCAGACGGCCGCTTCGCCGCGTGTAGCTTAGATCGCAATGGCCTGCGCCCCGCGCGCTATGTGATTACGAAAGATAAATTGCTCACCTGCGCTTCTGAAGTGGGCATCTGGGATTACCAGCCCGATGAGGTGGTAGAAAAAGGGCGCGTCGGTCCCGGCGAACTGATGGTTATCGATACCCGTGCCGGTCATATTCTCCACTCAGCAGAAACGGATAACGACTTAAAAAGCCGCCATCCCTATCAAACATGGATGGAGAAAAACGTTCGTCGGCTGGTGCCTTTTGAAGAGTTACCGGACGATCGCGTCGGCGCCCGGGAAATGAACGACAATCGCCTGGCAAGTTTTCAAAAACAGTTCAATTACAGCAGCGAAGAATTAGAAAGTATCCTTCGCGTCCTTGGCGAGAATGGTCAGGAAGCCGTGGGATCAATGGGTGACGATACCCCATTTGCCGTGCTTTCCAGCCAGCCGCGAATCATCTATGACTACTTTCGCCAGCAATTCGCCCAGGTAACTAACCCACCGATAGACCCGCTGCGTGAAGCGCATGTCATGTCGCTTGCGACAAATATCGGCCGCGAAATGAACGTCTTTTGCGAAGCAGAGGGCCAGGCTCACCGCCTGAGCTTTAAATCGCCCGTACTCCTCTACTCAGATTTTCATCAGCTCGTCACTCTGGATGAAACCCACTATCGCGCAGATACGCTGGATATCACCTTTGATAGCTCACAAGCCTCTCTTGCCACAGCGATAACCGCGCTCTGTGATGAAGCAGAGCGCATGGTTCACCACGGTACCGTGCTGCTGGTACTTTCCGATCGCAATATTGCCCCCAACCGTTTACCCGTCCCGGCACCGATGGCGGTTGGTGCGATTCAAACCCGGCTGGTTGACAAAAATCTGCGCTGTGACGCAAACATTATTGTTGAAACCGCTAGCTGTCGCGACCCGCACCATTTCGCTGTTTTGCTGGGCTTTGGCGCTACGGCGGTCTATCCCTATCTCGCTTACGAGACGTTGGCCCAGATGGCAGATAGCGGCGCAATTAATAAGCCTTACCGCACCGTTATGCTCAATTACCGCAACGGCATAAATAAAGGGCTTTATAAAATCATGTCGAAGATGGGCATCTCGACAATAGCCTCTTACCGGTGCGCAAAACTCTTCGAGGCGGTTGGACTGTCGCGCAGCGTTAGCGATCTCTGCTTCGCTGGCGTAGTCAGCAGAATAGGCGGCGCCTGCTTCAGCGATTTCCAGCAAGACTTGCTTAATTTATCGAAGCGCGCCTGGCTGGCACGTAAGCCGCTTGACCAGGGCGGTCTATTAAAATATGTCCATAATGGCGAATACCACGCTTACAATCCTGATGTCGTACAGTCACTGCAAAAGGCGGTACAAAGCGGTGATTATCAGGACTATAAGGCCTATGCGCGCCTGGTGAACCAGCGGCCTGCGGCTACGCTGCGCGATCTTTTGGCGTTATCTCCGCCAGAAGAAGGCGTCTCTTCCGACGATGTAGAGCCATCCAGCGCATTATTCACGCGTTTTGATACTGCAGCCATGTCCATCGGCGCCCTAAGCCCCGAGGCGCATGAATCGCTGGCGGAAGCGATGAACAACCTGGGGGGGTTCTCCAATTCAGGGGAAGGGGGCGAAGACCCCGCCCGTTATGGCACTCATAAAGTATCCCGGATAAAACAGGTCGCTTCGGGTCGCTTTGGCGTCACGCCCTCCTATCTGGCCAGCGCGGATGTTATCCAGATTAAAGTGGCGCAGGGAGCCAAGCCCGGCGAAGGCGGCCAGCTTCCCGGAGATAAAGTCACGCCTTATATCGCGAAATTGCGCTATTCCGTACCGGGAGTCACGTTAATCTCGCCGCCACCGCATCACGACATCTATTCGATTGAAGATTTGGCTCAGCTTATTTTCGACCTGAAGCAGGTCAATCCGCGGGCCATGATTTCCGTCAAACTGGTATCGGAACCGGGCGTCGGCACTATTGCAACGGGCGTTGCTAAAGCGTATGCCGATCTCATTACCATCGCAGGTTACGACGGAGGCACCGGCGCCAGCCCGTTAACGTCGGTCAAATACGCAGGCTGTCCATGGGAACTGGGGCTGGTAGAAACGCAGCAGGCGCTGGTTTCAAACGGGTTACGTCATAAAATCCGCCTGCAGGTGGATGGTGGTTTAAAAACCGGGCTGGATATTATCAAAGCCGCAATCCTTGGGGCGGAAAGCTTTGGTTTCGGCACCGGTCCGATGGTCGCGCTCGGGTGCAAATACCTACGCATCTGCCATCTCAACAACTGCGCAACCGGCGTAGCCACTCAGGATGAAAAGCTGCGCAAAAATCATTTTCACGGGCTGCCCTTTAAAGTGACCAACTATTTTCATTTTATCGCTCAGGAAACGCGCGAACTAATGGCGCAGCTTGGCGTTAAGCGGCTTGTCGACCTGATTGGGCGAACCGATTTATTAACGCTCCTTGATGGTTATACGGCCAGGCAGCAAAAGCTCGATCTGTCACCGCTCCTGGAAACGGTTGAACCGCTGTCCGGCAAAGCGCCGTATTGTACGGAAACCAACCCACCCTTTGACAAAGGCGAACTTAACGCCCGGCTCCTTGAGCAGGCCCGTCCCTTCATCGATGCTCAACAAAGTAAAACTTTCTGGTTTGATATTCGAAATACCGATCGCGCGGTCGGCGCCGCGCTTTCTGGTTATATTGCACAACATTACGGCGATCAGGGTCTGGCAGGCACGCCCGTTAAAGCGCATTTTTCAGGGACGGCTGGGCAAAGCTTCGGCGTCTGGAATGCCGGCGGCGTCGAACTGCACCTTACCGGCGATGCAAATGACTATGTGGGCAAAGGCATGGCCGGCGGTCTTATCACATTACGACCACCAATTGGCTCTGCATTCCGTACTAATGAAGCCAGCATAATCGGCAATACTTGTCTTTATGGTGCTACCGGCGGGCGTTTATACGCCGCTGGTTGTGCAGGTGAACGCTTTGCCGTTCGTAACTCTGGCGCTATCACCGTCGTTGAAGGTATCGGCGACAATGGCTGTGAGTATATGACCGGCGGCATTGTCTGCGTTATTGGCCGCACCGGCGTGAATTTCGGCGCCGGGATGACGGGCGGCTTCGCCTATGTGCTGGATGAAGACGGCGAATTCCGCAAACGCGTTAATAGTGAACTGGTTGAGGTGCTTCAGGCGGCAGACCTGGCTATCCATGAAGAGCACCTGCG
Source organism: uncultured Enterobacteriaceae bacterium (assembly GCA_945271245.1). Taxonomy (GTDB): domain Bacteria; phylum Pseudomonadota; class Gammaproteobacteria; order Enterobacterales; family Enterobacteriaceae; genus Apirhabdus; species Apirhabdus apintestini. The sequence continues at coordinate 10,267 of CALYPF010000117.1, forward strand.
CGGGCTTATCACCGAACACGTACATTACACTGGCTCCCAGCGCGGCGAAGAGATCCTGGTAAACTGGCCGGCCTTCGCTGCGCGATTTGCCCTGGTAAAACCAAAGTCCAGCGATGTCAACGCGCTACTGGGCCATCGCAGCCGTTCCGCAGCCGAGCTGCGGGTACTGGCGCAGTGAGGAGGAGGCGACTATGAGCCAAAATGTATATCAATTTATCGATCTGCAGCGCGTCGATCCGCCTAAAAAACCGCTTAAACTGCGGAAAATCGAGTTCGTTGAAATCTATGAACCCTTTTCCGACGGGCAGGTAAAAGCGCTGGCGGATCGCTGTCTCGCCTGCGGGAATCCTTATTGCGAATGGAAATGTCCGGTTCATAACTACATTCCTAACTGGCTGAAGCTTGCCAATGAGGGGCGAATTATTGAGGCGGCAGAGCTTTCGCATCAGACGAACACGCTGCCGGAAGTTTGTGGGCGTGTCTGCCCACAAGACAGATTGTGTGAAGGTGCCTGCACGCTTAATGATGAGTTCGGTGCCGTAACTATTGGTAATATCGAACGCTACATTAACGATAAAGCCTTTGAAATGGTCTGGCGGCCCGATGTAAGCGGCGTCCAGCCAACGGGTAAGCGCGTGGCGGTTATCGGCGCCGGGCCGGCGGGCCTTGCCTGTGCGGATGTCCTCACCCGCGCTGGCGTAAAAGCCGTCGTCTACGATAGACACCCTGAAATTGGCGGATTACTCACATTCGGTATTCCGTCATTCAAATTAGAAAAAGAGGTCATGGTACGGCGGCGAGAAATATTTTCCGCAATGGGAATCGAATTCCAGCTGAATACTGACGTCGGCCGCGATGTCGCTTTTGACGCACTGCTGGCGGAATATGACGCCGTATTTTTAGGCGTCGGCACCTATCAGTCTATGCGCGGCGGGCTGGATAATGAAGACGCCGCGGGCGTTTACGACGCACTGCCTTTCCTGGTTGCTAATACAAAGCAACTGATGGGATTCAACGACGATGCCGCGCCCTACGTTAACCTGCAAGGCAAACGTGTCGTTGTGCTGGGCGGCGGCGACACGGCAATGGATTGCGTACGCACCGCGATTCGTCAAGGGGCCAGCCACGTTATCTGCGCTTATCGCCGCGATGAAGAAAATATGCCGGGTTCAAAGCGCGAGGTAAAAAATGCGCGCGAGGAAGGCGTTGAATTTCAGTTTAACGTGCAGCCGCTGGGCATTGAGCTCAACGCACACGGCGGCGTTAGCGGTGTTTTGGCCGCGCAAACTCGCATGGGCGAGCCGGATCGGCACGGCCGCCAGCGTGCGGAAATTGTTCCAGGCTCTGAGCATATTATTTCTGCCGATGCCGTAATTATGGCGTTCGGTTTCCGGCCTCACGCGATGCACTGGCTTGAAGAACACAGCGTCGAATTGGACCAACAAGGTCGCATTATCGCGCCTGCGTTCAACGATAATGCGTTTCAAACCAGTAACCCAAAAATCTTCGCCGGTGGCGATGCCGTGCGCGGGTCCGATCTGGTGGTAACCGCAATCGCTGAAGGTCGTAAAGCCGCGGAAGGCATCATGAACTATCTTGAGGTTTAAGCCACCTCTCGCGCGGGTGTAGGTATTTTGAGCCGGTTATAAGTCAAAAGCCACCTTCTCAGAAGGTGGCTTTTTAGAGTCAGCAGAGATATTCCAGCATCAGCATTCTTCAGGCTATGGCCTTACAGAATCGATAACGACTTATTCAGGAAGTGGTTTAGGGACAGGGACAGTAAAGAGGGATACTTTTACCCATCACAATATATACCGGCCTTCATTTGGGCCAGCCCACCGCGACGCGTGCGCGGGCAAACGCTACGATTCAACGCTTCGGTTGTTTACTCATCATGATATATACCGGCCTTCATCTGGGTCAGCGAGGCGTGCGCGGGCAAACGCTACGATTCATCACTTCAGTTGTTTACTCATCATGATATATATACCGACCTTCATTTTGGCCAGCCCGCAGCGACGCGTGCGCATAGCGGGTGCCACGCATCTCCGACGATTCAACGCATCCGCATCCATTAGCGGATTTATTCTCTACGCTTCTCCTTCTCAATAAGCGCTCCAATCTCAATAATGCGATCGGCGCTAGCGATAGTAGACGGCCTGTGCGCAACAATAATTCGCGTCACGTTAAGACTGGCAATCGCGGCGTTAATGCGAGACTCATTGCCCAAATCCAAGTGACTGGTAGCTTCGTCCATAAATAAAATATGCGGCTGCCGATAAAGCGCCCGAGCGATTAATAAGCGCTGACGCTGACCGCCGGACACACTGCTGCCCAGCTCGCTCAATAGGGTTTGATATCCCATTGGCATGCGGGCTATTTCTTCATCAATGCAGCTTAATTTCGCACACTCAACAACGCGCGCTCTGTCCAGCGCCTCATCAAAGCCTGCAATATTTTCCTCAATGGATCCGGCAAACAGTTTGTCATCCTGTAGTACACAGGCAATGCGCGCCCGGTAACCTTCTACGCCCGCTTTATAAATATCCACGCCGTCAGCCATAATCTGGCCGCGCTCTGGCTCCACTAAACCCGCCAGGATTTTCATCAGCGTCGTTTTCCCGCAGCCAGAAGCCCCCGTTAACGCCACGCACTCACCTGCGGCCACGTTAATATCGAGTTTATCGAATACCGGCTCAGAGAGTTTATCGTAACGAAAGCGTAACCCACGCGCGCTCAGGGCGACGGGCTGCCCTCCAGCAGGCGTTGGCAGTGTTTCGCCGGCTGGCTCCGCATCTTCATCGGCAATATCCGCCACCCTCTCGATGTGCAGATTAAGCATACGCAGCTTCAGTACGGTATTGGTTAAATCCGCTACCCGCATTGAAAACTCACCGCGATAAGCATTAAACGCGACAAACATGCCCAGCGATAAATGCCCGTCGATGACCATGCCAGCACCGAGCCATAGAATAGCCACCTGGTCGAGCGTCGCTATCAGCGTACTGGCGCCGCTAAATGCCATATCGAAGCGGCTGATGCGGATACCGCTGTTAATTGCATCCACCTTTAATGTTAACCACTGCATTCCACGCAGATGGGACAGGCTCAGCGCCTTAATCGTCGCCATTCCGTGCAGCGTTTCCATAAAATGCGAGCTTGCACGGGCCTCATTCACAATCTGCTCTTCGGCGATTTGTCGATAGTGAGGCCACGTCAGCAGCCGCATGGCCACATAAATAACCATGAAAGCCACCACCACCCATACCAGCCAGCCGCCGTAAAAGATCATCATCGCTAACACACCCAGTGCGACAACGCTATCAATAACAAGGCTGGTTAGCTGGGTGGTTAATACATTACGGATGGTACTCAGCGACGTGAATCGCGACTGGATATCGCCCAGTCTGCGCTTTTCAAACCAGGTATAGGGAAGGCGCAGCAGGTGAGAGAACAGGCGTTCATGCCATTGAATATCAATCATCGCATTCGCGGCAAGTGTTACCCAACTACGGCAGAAACCTGAAAAGGTACGCAGTAAAATAAACGCCAATAGCCCACAGCAAATGAGCGTCAATAGCGGCCTGTCTCGCGCGATAATCACATGATCCATGATGAGCTGCGTTCCCACCGGCAATAATAAGTTAATCCCTTCAATCAACAGGGATAGCGCGAGCAATTTGGCTAAAAAGCCGCGAAATCCGGTAATGTTTTTAAGTAATCCTCGCAGCCGAAAGGTGCGCGACATCTTCTGGCGCGTAAAATCCTCACCCGGCCATAATTCAAGAGCAACGCCGGTAAAATGCCGGGAAACCGTCGATAAACTTAGCGTCCGCTCACCCATCGCGGGGTCCTGAATGGTGATCGAACGTTTACCCGCCCGCAATAGCACCACAAAATGGCATAAATCCCAGTGTAAAATGCACGGTGTTTTGAGCTGGGGGAGTTCTTCAAGCTCCAGGCGCAGGGGGCGGCAGCGCAAATTCATCGCCGTCGCAATCGACATAAGTTGCTTAAGATTCACGCCCTGCGTTGAAAGCCCAAACCGCCGACGCAGAGAGGTCATATCAATTTGCTGGCGATAATAGCCGGAAATCATCGCAAGGCAGGCAAGCCCACATTCAGAAACCTCTGACTGAATAATTTGCGGAACCTTCCGGCGCCAGCGAAGCGCCAGCCGAGATACTAGAGCGGCAGGGTTATTCATGGACGTGCTCCGCAACGCTATCCTGTATCTTATACAGCGGAGAGAACATCCACTGGTATAAAGGGCGTCTCTCAAGGAAGAAAACGGCAGACGTTTTCATTCCACCGGTAATATACAGTTTGTGTGCCTGAAAGAACGGCTTTGCCCGCGCGAATTTGACAACGGTTTTATAGTACGCCGCCACGTGCGACGACTCGCCATTCACCGGACTATTTTTATAGTTTGCCAGTTCCTGAAGCGACGCCGGAACAGTGGAAACGGAAATGATTTCGCCCGAAAATTGACCATATTTTTCATAGGGAAAAGACTCAAAGCGTACGTTAACGCGATCGCCATTTTTCACAAACGGGCGAGCGCGATCCGGCAGCCAAAATACTGAATACACTGCCTGCTCACTGTTATTCGCTACCTGGGCAAGCGTATCGCCGCTTTTAACCATTTGCCCTTCTGTTACTACCAGGCTTTCTACCTGCCCGGCCATAGGCGATAACACTAGAAAACGGTCTTTGATCTCAGCCTCAGCCAGTTCGCGCTGCAAATTTTCATGTTGCGCTTCAGCTTTTAGAATTTGCTCATCAAACTCTGCAGATTTTATTTCTAAATCGCTGCGTAAATTAACGAGTTGAAGCACATTACTCAAATTCTGGAAATATAAATTACTATAAGTACTTTTTTGCTGCTGATACATATAACGCTGGTTATTCAATTGATCTTTCGTAATTAAATGCGATCGGCTATATTGTTGATACTCATTAAGCGCACGCTGCATCTCTTTCGTTAATGTCAAAGAGTCTGTCATCATAATCTTTGACTGCTTAAGCGCATCATTATATGTTCCAATCTGTTGCTGAATATTATTCAGTATGCTTTCTCTGTTCTTCTTCAGCGCCCGAATTATTTTGTCACTTTTTACTAACTGCAGCCTAACGCTGGCTATTTTTTTCTTATTAACATCACCAAATTGCGTCACCTGTGAAGCCGATATTTGATACAAAGGTGTATCTTTATCAACCCGCTGGCCGACGTCCACAAAGCGCTGCTCTACAATACCTGGCGCACCTGCAAAAATATAACAGGATGAGGATAAATGATGACTTCCCCACCAACATTAATACGCCGCGTATAGTGCCCAAATGTTATTAGAGAGATAAAGAGAGTTAAGAGCGTTATAACAGTAAGAGCGACAATAAAGGCAGGCATGCGCGAAAAAAGCGTCACACTCCCCGTCCAGCTATTGCGATTGTTGTCAACAACGGGTAAAAAGTGATCCACTTACCGTCACCACCAACGGTCT
>CALYPF010000118.1 GCA_945271245.1 uncultured Enterobacteriaceae bacterium
CTGGATCAGTTTTCAACCGCTGGGGTGGATCAGTTTTGCACCGTTGGTAACAATGCTGGCCACACACACGAGTTCGTCTATTGTTGATGCCTTTTTCGATGTGGCTATCCAGATTGCAAAAGATAACGCATTAGCGGCTGTGGCATTTCCATACCATAACGGTGTACACCTGCTATCGAATCATCCCGCCATCGAGAAGGATATTGATAAGCGCTATATTAAGCCTTCGGTAAGACAATTCTATGGACAACCTGATAATGAATATGTGGAATGGCGAATAAAACCACGTGCGATTGGTTCCACATTTTTTGCCTACGAACTGGGTGATGAAAAAGTCAGTGAGCTTTACGCTATTTGGTCCGGGGAAGTTAAAGAGGATAGCGCCAAGGGAGCACTTCTTCATAGGAATCATGTTGTTTCCGACTGCATTTCCGAAAAAGCATCTGAACGAAAATGAAGGTTATGAGCTGTTCGGTGGCGGCTAATCATCTGTTGTGAGCCTGCCATTCATTCTGTGTCATTGCCGTCGTATTGGGGGGGGGGCGTTCAGGCAATCACCGAATCCGATAACAAAACGATTAATTACCAGCCGTCAGTTTATGCATCTATGCGCGCTGCAGCCAACGTGGTGCCCGTATCCGCGCCTTTCGGGTTATCACTTGGCTTTTAGCGCTTACCCTGAATATCTCCTGTACTCTTCATTGCGTTACATGACGTAGTGTTGTTTTTATCGCCAATCTGGTGTACATTTAACCAGTGCTGTATACGACCCCAGTGTCAGAGTTTAATCCAGGACAGGAGAACTAATGACCACATGCTCTGAGCGTTTTTTAAGCTACGATGATATTTGTAAACGTCCTGCTTTTGATCAAAATTATGAGATCAGCCCTGATAATTTTCATAAACTCATTGGTAAATATTCTTTTAAGGAAAGGCATATTTGTCAGGTACGTACAAATAAAGGTATTTGTCGTCAGAAACACAATAATGGTTGGCTGGGTGTTTCTCTGGAAGGTGTTGAAGCACTGATTGGTTGTGATTGTGCGGTAAACTATTTTTCAGCCCATGATGACTTCATCCGGGAAAAGAATCGTGTTAATGATGAACTTGACCGGAAAGAAGCACTTGAGAAAATGTCATTATTACTCGGAAAAAAACTGGAAACGGCGAGTTATATTGTGGACCTTGAAAAAACAGTCAAAAAGGTTGAAGGTAAACTAAGCGAAATTTATAATACCTTCCCCAATGAGGTTTTGCGTTTTCTCTATGATGCTCAGAGAACAAATAACTGGGATGTGTTTGTTGATGTGCAAAAATTCAAAGCAGTTGAAGATGAAAATGGAGAAACATTCCCCCAGGAGAGCTGGATTAAAAGTAAACTGGGAAAAGTTAGTGCCATCTCTCCATCAATGGATTTAAAACGTCTTTTAGATAACGTGACAGATCTCAGGAAATTTTACAACTCATTCGCCACGGTCAGGCTTGATGATTTAGCTGATATAAAAACACCGAAACTTAAAAAACATGTTAAGCGACTTGGTCTGAAGGATGAATATGCACAGTTGATAGTGAAATATAATGAGGAAGTTAGCGCGTTTTTAAAAGAGTCCAATATGGAACTTCTAATATATGTCTGTGATAGTAATAAAGAACAATTCTTAACTACGCAGGCGTTGATGAGATTGTCTGGTTTAAAAGCCACTCATAGTATCTATATTGATAAACGTTTGAAAAGTATTAAGGATAAAATGGAAAAATTATTCGGTGGCGATTACATACGGAAGAGTGTGCGCTAATTACTAAAAAAAGAATAACACGCTAAAGCTCAGCCCTTTATGGGCTGAGCTTTTATGCTGAGGTATTTGTACCTTCCAGCCTATCAATATAATCAGCGTACCATTGCATCATTTCACGGCGATTCTCAAGATATTGCGCGTGGTTGTAGGTTCCACGAATTGAGTTTTTATCCACATGAGCCAGTTGCATCTCGATCCAGGCTGTATTAAACCCCTGCTCATGCAAAATGGTACTCATGGTGTGGCGAAAGCCGTGTCCTGTAGCTTTACCATCGTAGCCGATACGTTTGATCACCATGTTGATACTGGCTTCACTCATCGGTTTGTTGATGTTGCAGCGCCCTGGAAACACGAGTTGATACTGACCGGTATAAGTGCGGAGTTCCTGCAGGATCGACAGAACCTGGTCTGACAAAGGCACCAGATGCTTACGGCGTTTCTTCATTCGACTTTCAGGGATCGTCCATAACGCATTCTCCAGATCAAACTCCTGCCACTCTGCAGCGCGTAGCTCAATCGTACGTACTCCTGTCAGTAGCAACAGACTGGTTGCCATACGTGTAATGCAACTGCCATGGTAACCAGCCAGGCTGGCAAGGAACGCCGGTAATTCAGAGGCCTGAAGGTGCGGGAAGTGTTCTGTCTTTGGTGCAGTCAGTGTACCGGTGAGTTCCGCTGCCGGATTAATCGTTGCACGTCCTGTTGCGATAGCATAACGGAAGATCTGATTGCAGTACTGCCTGACCTTACGGAGTTTTTCCAGCGAACCTCGCTTTTCAATCAACCGTAAAACTTCCAGCATTTCCAGAGGCAGGATCTCCGCGACAGGGCGTTTGCCCATATACGGGAAAATATCCTTCTCCAGAGCCTCCTGAACGCTCTCTGCGTAGCTTTCCGACCATGAGATACGCTTATGCTTATGCCACTCCATGGCGAGCGCCCTGAAGGTATTTACGACGGATATTTTTTTGGCGAGTTTTTCGAGCTGTTTTTTCTCACTCGGATCGCCGCCATCAGCAATCACTTTTCTGGCTTCATCGCGCTTTACACGCGCGTCAGCCAGAGAGACTTCAGGATAAACGCCGATAGATAACTTTTTCTCTTTGCCGGCGATACGGTATTTCATTCGCCAGTATCGTTTTCCGGTGGTGGTTACCAGGAGAAAAAGGCCACGTTCGTCAGAGAGTTTATAGTCCTTCTCTTTGGGTTTGGCAGTCTCGACCTGCCGGGCTGTCAGTGCCATATGGGGGCCTCAATTTTCATTGAACACAAAGAGCCCCCTGAAAAGCCCCCAGATGCAACTTGATTTAGAGAGAGTTGGGTTGAGGTCAGTGGAGTTCGAAATGTCAAAAAGTGATGTATGGCAGTGATTATACTTGAGTTTTGTGGAGTTTGGGAGACGTACATTGAAGTGAAAGTGGTGCCCGGACTCGGAATCGAACCAAGGACACGGGGATTTTCAATCAGATCGCCGAAAAACACAGTAATTTAACGTTATTTAAGCAATTAGTTTTGTTCTAATTAACTATAAATTAGCAATTTTGTACTCCTGAATCATGTTCAGGTGGACAAAATGCACAATAGAATCGATCTTGACCGTACCTCATTGTTGGCAGGGAGTATTAAAAGTTCACTGTCAGTTATTGAGGGCAACAAAAGCCTGTCTGGTTTTCAGGAGCAGGTATATCCTGTTGTTTTGCCTGTTGTTTCAACAAAAGGTGGAGAAGGTAAGTCAACTAAGGCGGGAAATATTGCGGGTTATACCGCCGATGCCGGTCTGAAAACACTGCTAATCGATGGTGATTATAATCAGCCAACAGCCAGCAGTATTTTTAAACTTCTCTATGAAGCGCCCTGTGGCCTGTATGAATTGCTCATGCAGACTGCCGATTTAAGTAATCCTGAAAACATAATTTCCCGCACAATCATTCCCAATCTTGACGTCATCATTTCCAACGATCCCGACGATCGCCTTTCCAATGATATGCTGCATGCAGCAGATGGCAGAATGCGTCTGCGTAATGTCCTGCAGCATCCTCTTTTCAGACAATATGACGTCATAATCGTCGATTCCAAAGGCGCTGGCGGGGTGATGGTGGAGCTCGTGGTGCTCGCGGCGACTCAAAGCGTTATGGGGGTTATCAAGCCGATTTTACCCGATGTACGCGAGTTCCTGCGTGGCACTGTACGTCTTTTATCCAAACTTCTGGTTCTGGAGCCCTACGGTATCCATATTCCCGATATTCGAATTCTCGCCAACTGTGTTGAACCCACTGTACTGGATCGAAACACCCTCAACGAACTCAAGGCAATCGTGGATAAAGGTCAGTACCCTCAGTCAGACCGTATTGCCATATCGATGCTGAATACCGAAATAGAACAACTGGAAGTCTACAAACGTGGGCATGCGTGCGGGCAGCCAGTTCATCGTCTTGAATATAAAACTGACCGTGTAAGCCTGCCGGCAGCGGAGTCCATGCACCATCTGGTCTGTGAGTTATTTCCTCAATGGAAAGACAAGTTTGATGTGGTTCTGATTAACAGGCCTCAGCCGGGATTTGGTCAGGAGGCGGATGAGGTATGAGCCAGATATCTGTTTCTGCAGAATCCATGCTGTTTAACGTCGGGGCTGAAACTGGCGTTCTGGGTGGCCTGATGCTCGATAACGACCGCTGGGATGAAATTGCGCCGCTTCTTAATTCCGGTGATTTTTATTATGGCCAGCATCAACTCCTTTTCAGGGAGATCGAGCGTCTGGTCAGTGCCGGCCTGCCCATTGACCTGATTACCCTGTCCGAATCCATGGAGCGAAAAGGCCTGCTTGAGCGGTGCGGGGGCTTCGCTTATCTGGCCGAACTATCAAAAAACACGCCGAGCGCCGCCAATATTGTTGCCTATGCCGAAATTGTACGTGAGTACAGTCGCAAGAGACGGCTGGTGAAGCTGGGGCATGAGTTACATCAACAGGCTTCAGTTGGTGATGCAGATATATCTGGTCTGATTGAAAAGGCCGAAAAGCAGTTATTCAGTCTTGCTCAGCAGGCCAGTGACCCCGAACTTTGTCTGAGCGTCACCACTCAGGTTGCTGACACGGTCGGCTGGCTGGAATCAGTCAGTGGGGGAAGCGGTGTGACCGGTACTCCGACGGGTTTTGCTGAGCTTGATGAGAAAACCTGTGGCTGGCAGGACGGTGACCTGATTTTACTGGGCGCCCGGCCATCAATGGGGAAAACGGCAGAAGCGCTGAAACATGCCGTTGCCGCTCTGGAAGGCAGTCCCGACAAGACTGTTCAGTTCTACAGCATTGAGATGCCAACCCAACAGCTGATACTGCGTCTGCTTTCAATGCTGGCCATAGTGCCCTTTGATAAATTACGCAAGGGACAGCTGAGTGAGGGGCAGTGGGCATTACTGTCCGACGCCATGGCGAAGCTCAGTTCATGGGAGGGCAGGTTACTGATAGATGATACCAGCTATCAGACACCTTCCACGTTACGTATCAGTGCGCGGCGTAATGTGCGCAAGTACGGTCAGTCCTCGCTCATTCTTGTCGATTATCTTCAGTTGATGAGTTGCCCGGGCAGGGAGAACCGTACGCAGGAAATTCAGGAAATCTCGCGCTCCCTCAAGTCGCTGGCCAAAGAGATAAAGTGCCCTGTGGCCGCACTTTCCCAGCTTAATCGCAGCGTTGAACAGCGTCAGGACAAACGCCCGACACTCAGTGACTTACGTGACTCCGGCTCACTGGAGCAGGATGCGGATGTCATTATGTTCCTTTATCGCGATGAAGTTTATAACGAGCACTCACCTGACAGCGGGATAGCGGAAATCATTCTGGGTAAGCAGCGTCAGGGACCGCTGGGGACTGTCAAAGTCCGCTTCGACGGCGAGTATATGCGCTTTTCAGAGTATCACCTCGGTTATGGGGAGGTGAGTCATGGCTAAAGCCCCGCTTCTGAATCTGGGGGATGCACTGCTGCAGGGCGCAAAAGAGCCTTCTTCAGCGCCCGCAGTCCCGATCATGCCGACCAGTGAAATGCCTATGGTGTTGACACTGGATGAGATGGCGCCGAATCCGGATAACCCCCGTACCACGCGTAATCCAAAGTACGATGAAATCAAGGAGTCTATCCGGGCCCGTGGTCTGGATACGGTTCCGAAGATGACAAAAAATCCGGATATCCCCGGTTCCCCTTATATCTTCAGCGACGGCGGTAATACTCGCTATGCCATTCTGCGTGAGCTTTATGAGGAAACCAGGGATGAGCATTTTTACCGTTTCCATGTGCTGTTTAAACCCTGGCCGGGCAGACTTAAGTGTCTCCTGGGTCATCTGGCCGAGAATGATGTTCGCGGTGATCTGACGTTTATAGACAGGGCATTAGGAGTCCGAAAAGCCAGAACTATTCATGAGGAAACGCTGGGGCGAGTAGTAACACTGAGAGAACTCTCCGAATTGCTGAAACTGGAGGGCTATCCAATACACAACAGTATGATTAGCCGGATGGAGCATACTGTTGAGTTTCTTTACCCGTATATGCCTGGATTGCTGACTTCTGGGTTGGGAAAACATCAGGTTGAACAGTTACTGTCATTACGTGCATGTATCGAAAAAGTCTGGAAATTGCATAGTACAGAGATCGAGAGTGAAAGTGACGTAAACTCTGTATTTGGTGAGGTTTGCAGGCAGTTTGATGATCCAGATTTGTACTCATTTGAGATGTTCCGTGATGAGCTGATTGGTAGCCTTATTAAAGCATTACCACATCCCTCCCTGAACTATGAGCGCTGGCTTATCGAACTTGATCCCAAAGTGCAGAACCAACGTTTGCTTTTTGGCGAGCCAGAGCCCGTGGCTCCTCATTTGGTGGATGCAGACCGTCAGGCATGGCAGAACGCTTCTGCATCATTGTCGGGTGCTGAAAACGATGATAATCAACAGAGCAACTCCTCTTCAGATTCAACATTGATATCGACTTCAAATAACGGCGCTGTCTTAACTCAACAACCTGATTCAGATAATGATGATGACGGAGCCGGGGGATGGTTTGGGTCTTCTGAATCATCGCGTCCGCCTAAAACTGAAGTTCAGAACGATTTCCTCGGAGGGCCCTCTGTTATATCCGGTGATATTCCCCCCGGAGAGTCCACATTTATTCCTGATGCCGGAAATATCGCCGTCATGGCGTCATCCTTTGCTGGCGCTCAGGCGTTGTTAACGGCTGACTCCTCGTTTGAAGGTGATAATGATGCCGTCGGTGAGGCATCTGATATTCCGCTTTTAGCCGCTAATGCTTCCCTGTCCTCTGTGGCATTTGCCAATGTTGGACTGGAGCCAGTGAACGACATCTGGGCGATTTCGGCACTTCAGGATGATATCGACCATCTGCAGGACATGGCCTATCGGCTGGTTTTCGAACTTGCTGAAGCGATGGGCTGTGAGATGCACGTCAGCGAAGATAAAAGTACCGGTGCGGCCGGGTTCGCTGTATCTGAACACGGTGGAGAATTTGTCCTTTTTCTGGCGGGTCTGTCCGGTCACTTACCGCATCAGCAGTTCAACATGTTTATGTTTTGCATGAACTTTTTTGGCTCGCAATCAGCGGGTGATGCGCCTGTTTTTGACGATATACATGTGGTGAAAACCCTTCGCCTTATTCGTGTTATTCGTCGTCTGCGTGAACTGCAGAGAAATATGCCAACTGAATACAATGACGGGGGGATGTATGAGCATTGATACCGATGATGCGATGGCTCAAATCGAATCGCAGATACACATCGACAGCAGGATTGCTGAAATCAGGGCAGCCCTCCGGGCGCAGGGAAATACCTCACGCAAACATTGCAGGGACTGTGGTGATGAGATACCTGAGCCACGCCGTGAGTCAATCCCCGGCGTAAGTCTGTGTACACACTGTCAGGAATGGCGCGAAGCGGGAGAGAAAAAATGACGAAGAGCCTGAAAAAACCCCGGGCACATTACCAGTGGATGGGAGCGACGGTAGTGACAACGCAGTCGTTAAGCAGTGGCGTTGCGGTTATTCCTGCGGGAAGTCATGGCGTGGTTGAAGGTGCAAAGCGCGGGTTGTCGGTGGTATTTGATGCCTGTTCGTGCTGCGGTGTTCAGTTACGGCTGACCCGTATTCGCCCAGAGATGCTCGATATTGTGGCATATCCGGACGTTGAGGAGGTGCCCCATGTCGGCGAGTGAAAAAGTGCTTTCACGCATCAAAAAGCTGATGGCTCTGGCGGATAACACCGGCAATGCTCATGAAGCGGCGGTAGCGCTGCGTCAGGCTCAGGCGCTGATGATGAAATACGGTGTGGCCCCGGAGGCCGTTGCACTGGCAGAGATAACGAGTGAAACCTGCAGGAATATCCCCAGTAATGCGCTTTCGGTGCCGGGCTGGCTGAATGCGCTGGTCACTGTGGTCTGCATGACTGCGGGTTGTCGCAGCTATTACGGCTGGTATCAGCACAGTGACAGGAAGAAGCGCCGCAGCGTGACGTTCTATGGCATTGGTGAACGCCCGGCTGTCGCGTGCTACCTCTTTGGCGTGGTATGCCGGCAACTCAAGCGTGACGCGGAACATTACCTGCATACTGCCTGTACACACCCGTTGCTGAAGCTGTCCACCATCCGACGCCGGATGGATGAATACCGGTTGTACTGGGTGGCGGGCGTCTGGTCGGTACTGGAGTCGGTCGAGCCTGAGTCATCAGAGAAAGCGGTACTCGACCAGTGGTTATCCCGGCAGCAGCGTAGTCTGACTCCCGCTAAAGTCCGGCAGCCGGAAGGGTGCCGCAATGCCAGTAAAGTCAGGCACGCGGCATGGACCGCAGGCAGTCAGGCTGAGATTTTTCCGGCTATGACGGTGAGCAACAATGAAGTGCAGTTCAGTGAGGTGGGTAATGGATAGGTCATTCATGGGTACACAATCTGTTGTGGTTAATTTCACAAAGTATCGTCAGGAGAGTGGAATATGAGCTATTCATTATCGCAGGCTGCCAATACGTTGTTATTTAATCTGGTCATGGAGCTTAAGAGCGGCAATATTCGGCGTTGTGAATCGCTGGGGCTTGAGCCAGAAGAGATGCGGATGTTGCGTGAATTATCTTCTGATGATCTGCTGTACCTGTCTGAAAGTAAAGTCAGCGTTCTGGATGTGCGTATCCATCATGAGAACCTGAGCCTGATGTTGACGCAGGCGCGTCGGGAACAGAAACGACTGGAGCGTATTGACCGGGCACTGGCACTGGGGGCTTCAATCGAAATGATGCAGACCTATTTCGGACTTGAAGCTTCAGAGGTCAGTGCCCGCAGGCGTCTGGAGGGGATCCAGACCCGTAAAGGCCGCAGCAGTTCTCCTGAAGAAGATAAAGAATCCGCGTTATGGGAACAGTGGCGTGATGCCGGAATGATAAGTCCCGACAGCGCGGAAGGTCTGGATGTCATGATGCTGATGGCTGAGGAACAAAACGTGAATCTGACGTCGGTATGGACTCAGGTCAAGGTCTGGAGCCGTAAAAATGCTGCCGGAACGGAGGTGGCCTGATGGACTCGTTAACGCCCACATTTCAGTTTTACCGAACCGACCCACGCCATGTGAGTAAGTCGATAACGTTAAAGGCTCGCTCACTTCTCACTTTGTATCAGCAGGGAAAACGGGTTTACAGCCAGATTGGTCAGACGGGTTATCTCAAGATTGATTTAGGAGTGCGCTGGCGTCTGCTGAGTAAGGACGCCGGAAAAAACTGGCTATTTATGTCTCACCAGACTTATGACCGGGAACTGAAGCGGTGAGGGGAATCATCACCCACTTGTCACTCGATCTTCGGACGGGCGGTGTGCTCAGCTAACCGGTTCTGTCAGTGATGATTATCGTCGCTATTTTTGAACGCGAAAAAATCTGTACCGATATAACAACGAGAAGAAAACATGGCACCAGTAAACCGGAGTACGCTGCCGGCCGACAGCATCATTGACTATACGCTTGCCAGAATGCAGGAGCGTCTGGCAATGCGTAATGATGCACAGGCAGGTCAGGAGCGCAGCGGTCTGCTCTTTATGGGGAATGTCCACGATGCCTATCCACGGGCGCTGCTTCTCGACACCCGTCTGTCACCACTGGATAAGGTCGCATGGATGATGATACGCCAGTACGCCCTGCAGAATGACGGGGCGATTTTCCCTTCTTATGATGAACTGCAACAGCTGCTGGCGTCTCCGGGGGCTGGACTGGCTTCCCGGGGGACGGTGAGTCGCGCACTGACGATGTTGCGTCTGACCGGCTGGCTGAGCCTGTGTAAAAAAGTGAGAGATGGTAAAGGGCGCGTGCGGGGGAATATTTATGCTCAACACGATGAGCCCCTGAGTGCGCGTGATGCGGAAACCTTTGACCCGGGGTGGCTGGATTTGGTGGCTGATGCCTGCCGGCACAAAAGCCGGGCCGTGAATGAAACTGCATGGCAGGTACTGACATCCATTCAGGACGACCCAATGATGCGGCATCGACATTCCCGGGTGACGATGATAGCCGAACGTCTGACTCGTTTGTCCGATGCCGCGCAGTGCGCCCGAATACAGTCAAGTACAAAAATCGAACTCAGTGAAAAGGACGCTAAAAATCAGGCTGAGAGACTGAGTTCGAATATCGAACTCAGTCATAGTGGGGATGAGAAAACACTGAGTTCGAAAAGAGAACTCAGTGGAGAATCAAGGGATTGCAGCAGAGTTCGAAAATCGCACCATAATAACGTACGTTCTTTCACACAAAGTGTGATTAAAAAAACGTACGTATCTCCGGAGGCCGACAAAAAACCGTTAACCGGGGTGCCCGAGGGTTTTGTGTGGCCTGACGGCCTGCAGGACATCCTGCCTGAAAATGAGCAGCCGATGCTAGCTCATCAACTAAACCAGCTGGCACAGAAATCACCGTCTGTGGCTGAGCAGGTTGCCATCAGCGTGGTGAATGGCTGGCGCCAGAAGCGCATCAGCAACCCGGTGGGCTACCTGCTGGCCACCCTAAAACAGGCGAGAGAGGGTAAGTATCACGTGGAACCTGCTGCGCCTCAGCAAACCCCTGCCAGACCTGTCGTACAGGCCAGTTCATCCACTGAGGTACAAATCCCTGCATGCCCAACTGGGCCTCACATCCCTGCAGGTCAGGAAACCGTAAAAGCGATGGTAGCCCGGATTCGCCAGCAGCTAAATTGCTGAATCAGATAGTACGCATGCAACTGGTTAAAAAGTAAACTTGCTGCCCCGGGCAGCAAGTACAAAAAATAGACAAAAAGGAGGGGGCCTAAAAAGCGACCTGAATGATCGTTTCAATTATAAAGATGACAGAAGATAAGTGTTGGTTAAAAAGTAAGCTTGCTGCCCCGGGCAGCAAGTACAAAAAATAGACAATAAGGAGGGGCCTAAAAAGCGACCTGAATGACCTTTTAAATTATAAAGCTGACAGAAGATAAGCATTGGTTAAAAAATAAGCTTGCTGCCCCGGGCAGCAAGTACAAAAAACGTACAGATGGTTTTGATGTTTCTGCGCTTTTGCGAAAAATGGAAAATGAATTGAGCGTTGAGTCACGAGCCGCCTCTCATTCATTCTTTCTGCTCTGTCTCTGAGTTTACAGGAAAGAACAGTTATGAAAGAAAATACTGAGAAAGGCACCTCTGATGAAACAGAAAAAAAGTCGGAGTTAAGAAGTGGCGCGTTGCGCTCGTCGCTTGCAGTCGAACTACACACGCGGTATGCCATCCTGTTATGGGAAGGGCAGCACGCAGAGAAAAAAGAAAAAGATGGCCGAAAAGTTTCTCATCGCCGCATTATGGGAATGCCTTACTTTCTGCATCTGGTGAATCGTATAAATGAAGATTCCCTGAAGGACGATCCTTTTGCTGATGAGAAGATGTACCTTCTCGAGCAGGAATTTAACCGGGGTACCGGGAGGCTGGAGAGATTAGTCACTGAACTGGACAACATACTGAAAAATGTCCCTGCCCGTATATCGCTGTCTGAAGCTTTATCTGTTTCCCCCGTGAATATCTCTGTTTTCAGCCGCACCCCCGTAGGATACCGGTGTGTCTGGTTACTGGTTGGGTTTGACCAGCTGGCTTTGAAAGCCTTTCAGGCATCACATTATGGTCTGATTTCTCATGCCCAGCGTGATGACTATCTGCGTCGCGGGGCTCAGTCAATTCATCGTTCATATGGCCTGGTACTGGGATACCGTTCGTCCGGGATCACCCGTCGCGATATTCTTCAGAACAGTTCTGCACTGACGGAACAAATGGCTTCTCTGGACGAAGATATTTTACTGGGCAAAAAACGTTCTTCATTTTCACCTCCGGTCAGCAAGGGGAGTATTGAACTTCTTCTGGCGGCAAAAGCAAACAATGCAGATATTGTGCCATTACTGGAAGATCCGCCAGAAGGACGGATTGTGGTTGATCTTTCATTATTTGCCGCTGATTCGAAGCGCATCGATGATTAACCACGCTGACACGCGGGTTTTCTGAAAGGAGTGTCATCATGCGTCTGGTGTTGTGTGAAAAGCCTTCCCAGGGCAGAGATATTGCGAAGTTTCTGGGGGCCACGCAGCGGGGAGATGGGTTTCTTAGCGGCCCCGGGGTGACGGTCACCTGGGCCCGCGGTCATCTGTTGGAAACTGCGGAACCTGAGGTCTACGGCGAGCAGTATGGTAAGCCCTGGCGTACCGAGGTGCTGCCGTTAGTGCCGCAGCAGTGGAAACTGGTCGTTAAAGCGGATGCAAAAGCCCAGTTCGCGGTGATTAACCGTCTGCTCAAGCAGGTCGATGAGGTGGTGATTGCCACTGACGCCGACAGGGAAGGTGAAGTGATTGCCCGGGAACTGCTGGATTACTGCAAGTTTCAGGGGAGGATATTCCGGCTGTGGATGTCGGCACTGGACGATGCCAGTATCCGTACCGCGTTGTCTGATTTGTGGCCATCATCGAGAACCGAAGCGTTGTATTATGCCGGCGTGGGCCGTAGCCGGGCTGACTGGCTTATCGGCATGAATCTGACCCGCCTGTTTACGCTCAAAGGCCGGGAGGCGGGTGTCGGCAACGTGCTTTCGGTGGGACGGGTACAAACCCCGACGCTGGCGATAGTGGTACAGCGTGACCGCGAGATAGAGAACTTCGTGGCAAAGCCGTACTTTGAGGTTATTGCTACGCTTGCCGTGAACGGCGCCGCATTTCCGGCAAAGTGGGTACCGGCTGCGCAGTACTGCGATGAAGAGAAACGCTGTATCCAGCCGGGAGTTGTGGCGCAGGTGGTAGAGCTTTGTCGGCAGACACCGACGGGGGCCGTGATTGACTGCCAGACGGAGAGAAAGAAACAGTCCGCGCCGCTGGCATTCAGCCTGAGTTCACTGCAACAGGCCTGTTCACGTCACTGGGGGATGCCGGCCCAGACGGTACTCGATATCGCCCAGAAGTTGTATGAAACCCACAAACTTACCAGTTACCCCCGCACCGACTGCGGTTATCTGCCTGTTTCGATGCGGGAAGAAATTCCGCAGGTTCTGTCTGCGGTCGTGGGTACTGACCCTGCATTACAGCCGGTGGTCGCGCAGCTGGACACGCAGTTTGTGTCACGCATCTGGAATGACAAAAAAATCACTGCTCACCATGGCATCATTCCGACAAAACACACCGGTGATTTGAGCAAGCTCAGTGATGAAGAACGCAATGTTTATCAGTTGGTCAGGCTGCACTATCTTGCCCAGTTCATGCCGCTGATGGAGGTTGACGCGACTGAGGCCACCTTTAATATAGGCGGTCAGCTCTTTCGTACCCGTGGCAATGTGGTGGTGAAAACTGGCTGGAAGTCTCTGTTTGGAAAAATGGCCGATGATGACGAGAAGGGTGATGAGGCTGTCCTGCCTGCCATGCAGGCCGGTCAGGTCTGCCAGGTACAGGGGGCGGAGCAGAAGGCGCTGCAGACCAAACCGCCAGCCCCTTACAACGACGGTACGCTTATTGCCGCGATGACCAATGCGGCGGCGTTCGTCACCGATGCCGCGCTGAAAAAAGTGCTCAAAGAGAATGCGGGGATAGGGACTGAAGCAACCCGGGCCGGGATAATTGACACGCTGGTGAAGCGTGGATTTTTAGTGCGGGAGAAAAAGGCGCTGCGGTCAACGCCTCTGGGACGTAATCTGGTGGATGTGTTGCCAGGAACGTTGACGAATCCGGGCCTTACGGCACTGTGGGAACAGATGCTGGATGAGGTGGCCGCAGGCAGGGTGAGTCTGGATAACTTTATGGCAAAACAGAGCCAGTGGGTCAGTCAGTTAGTGGCTCAGGGGAAATCACAGCCACTGGCCATACAGGCTCCACCTTCACCTCCCTGTCCCGTGTGTGGCGGCAAAACGAGTCAGCGCAAGGGAAAAAATGGTTCGTTCTGGGGGTGTCTGAATTACCCCGATTGTAAGGGCATTGTCGGTGACGGCGGGAACGCGAAAACCCTTCAGGGACGGGGGGGATCATCGCTTCCCACGCGCCTGAAAATTAAACTCAGGTAGCAAAATCCCGGTTGTTTTCATGACGCATTTTTCGTATGGTAACTGCGGTACTTGAAGGTGCCGCACTCCTGTGGTTGCAGGGTCTGTATCGCTTGTGCATTAGTGATGCTGGCGGCAACCCAATAAGACATCTCCCTGAACAGGATGGGCTTATAAGGTACAAAAACCGTGTGAAATATGTGCCGGGTTACCTGACCCCACGGTGCCTTTTTTCGACTTAAGAGCATAGTGCACTCTGCGATGGCGGTTTCCGAAAGGAGCCGCCATTTTTTGTTTTTTCCGGTTATCTAATTTCCCTTTTACCTCACATTGACTTCCCTTTCCTGTGGCTTAAAACTGAACACGCTAACTCGTTATCTCCGGATAACTGCCAATGCTTCAGGTGCCTGTGAGTACTGAGTGATCTGAGAGAAGCGCCTTCGGGTGATCACATGCCAAAGTCATAGCGGGTCTGAGACTGACGCCTTCGGGCGACCCATGCCAATGCTGCCGTAGCCTGAGAGGTGGCGTCTTCGGACGGTACGTCTGTCACCCCTGGGAACAGACGTTGTTAAGTCACTGCACATAACAACGGGGGCGTAATTTGACTTCGACGGTCAGTTGTAAAATCCATTCGACTGACCTCCTGCGGGAATGCAACTTCCCGACAGGGATGATGCGTTCTCCACTCTGACGTTTTTATATTTCACTCCATGGAGAAACATCATGTCCAAAGAAACTAACTATTTTAACCTGAATATTAACGGTCTGGGCTATATCACCAATGTGCGTCAGGTCGTCAACGGTAACAGTAAGTTTACCTGTTGTACGCTTAATGCCCTGAGTGGCCCGACAGATAATGCAGACTATACCCGCTTTGATGTCACCGTCGCCGGCAAGGACGCAACGAGTTTAATTAACCGTTGCCAGAAGTCGTCTGATGAGGACAAAAAAGTGATGATCGGTTTTGTTCTCAGCGGGATTAAACCTGACATTTTCACGCTGACCAAAGGTGATCATGCCGGTGAAAACCGCGTCAGTCTTAAGACACGTCTTATCCGTGTGGACTGGATAAAAATCGACGGTGAGATTGTTTACAAGGCTGAAAAGCCGGATTCCACGCCTCCGTCACTGTTACCAACGGTGCAAAACTGATCCACCCCAGCGGTTGAAAACTGATCCAGG
>CALYPF010000119.1 GCA_945271245.1 uncultured Enterobacteriaceae bacterium
CCGGGCCATCGCCAGAGAACTGGGTATTTCGCGTAATACTGTCCGCAGCCACCTAAGCCTGACGAAGAAGTGAAGAAGTTACGCGCGGAAGTGACGGCGTTAGCGGTTGAGGCGGAATCTGCCATCGCGGTTCGACTGTCCAGCGCCTTTGAGACCCTGTGCGCATACTGCGCTGAAAACATGATTGATACCCCCAGAGACTTTATGGCCGGTCTGGTCTGCCAGCTGGAAAGCACCGCGCGTAGCCTGCGCTCCACATTTGACCTGCCGGATGAGCCGACAGGTAACGCTGCCCCTTCATGGCTGACTGACCCGACGCCACAGATTAACGGGCAGGAGGCATAACCGATGAGTGCCGCCCTGACTGAACGACTGGTTTATGTTGCCCGCGCGGCACGTGACGCGGGGCATGGTAAGCGCGGTGCGATATACGACGCCGCCTGCGCTGAACTGGGCATGTCCCGCGCCACCCTGCTGCGCAAGCTGAAGGAGGTATCAGTGACTGACAAACGTAAAAAACGCGCCGATGCCGGGCGCAGCGCCCTGAGCCGCGACGAAGCCGCGCTGATATCAGCCACGCTGCGCGAGGCCACCCGTAAGAACGGCAAACGCCTGTATTCCATCGCAGATGCGGTGGAGACCCTGCGGTCAAACGGCTTTATCACTGCAGGCAGAACGGACGAGGCCACCGGCGAGTTTTTCCCATTGTCCGAGGACACCATCAGCCGCGCCCTGCGTAACTATGGTCTGCACCCTGAACAGCTTGACGCCCCGGCCCCGTCGTCCGAGATGGCCAGCCTTCATCCCAACCATGTCTGGGAGATTGATGCCTCGCTTTGTACGCTTTACTACCTGAGCAACGGTCATAAAGGGCTGCAGGTAATGGACAGCGCGAAGTTCTACAAGAACAAGCCCGCCAACATCGCCCGCATCGCCAGTGACCGCGTGTGGAGTTATGAGATTACCGACCATACCAGCGGCTGGATTTACGTTGAGTACGTGATGGGGGCTGAATCCGGTGAGAACCTCTGTTCTGTTCTTATCAACGCCATGCAGGAGCGTGGTGGCGCTGACGTGCTGCACGGCGTGCCGAAAATACTCTACCTCGACCCCGGCTCGGCGAACACCGCTGGCATGACAAAAAATATGTGCCGTTCGCTGGGCATCGACCTGATAGCGCACAAACCACATAACGCCCGCGCCACCGGGCAGGTGGAAAAGGCGCGTGACATTATCGAACGCAAGCTGGAGCCGGGTCTCAAGTTCCAGCCGGTTCACAGTCTGGAAGAGCTGAACGCGCTGGCGGTGAAATGGCGCCGCCACTTTAACGCCACGGCTGTTCACAGCCGCCACGGTAAAACCCGCACGGATATCTGGCTGAAAATCACCGCAGAGCAGTTGAAGAAAGCACCTTCCGTCGAGGTATGCCGCGAACTGGCGGTGGCTGCGCCGGAAAGCCGCAAGGTCACATCAAAACTGCGTGTACCGTTCCGGGGCGCAGAGTTTGATGTTTCGACGGTGCCGGGCGTGATGGTCGGTGAAAAACTGATGATTACCCGTAACCCGTGGCGCAGCGATGTTGCGCAGGTAGTGCTGACCGGCGAAGACGGCCACGAGACGTTCTTCCTGGTCGAAGAGGTCAGAAAGAACGAGTTCGGCTTTGCCGAGAGCGCGGCGGTATTTGGCGAAAGCTACAAAGCCCTGCCTGAGACCCCGGCGCAGACGGCGGCAAAAGAAATCGAAGAGCTGGTCACCGGCACGGATAACGCCGCCGATGCAGCTGCTGCACGCAAGGCGAAGGCGCTGCCGTTTGGCGGGCGACTTGACCCGTATAAACATATCGACGACACCACGCTTCCGGCCTATATGCCTAAGCGCGGTCAGGCTTCAGACGTGCGCGGCCCGCGTATTGAGCAGCGTCCGCTGACCCATGTGGAGGCCGCGAAAGCCCTGCGCGAGAAGTTCAGCGCGAACGGCCATACCTGGACGCCGGAACATTACCGCCAGTTAACGGCGCAGTACCCGGATGGCGTACCGGAAGCCGCGCTGGATGAGGTCATGGTCACCCTGACCACCCCGGCCCGCAGCAGCGTTATCAGCATCGTTAACGGCAACTGAGGAGGAAGACATGCTGGTACTGAAGCAACAACTGAAAGAGGCCCGCATCCCGCAGGCGGTGGTGGCAAGAGCCGTCGCCGTTTCCGAGGCCACGCTGGCCCAGATTGTGAACCACAACGAGTGGCCCCGCACCAGCCCGGAGATGGTGCGTCAGCGTCTGGCGTCCTGGCTGGAAAGTCAGGGGATTGATACAGCGAAGAGTTTTGATGCTGCACAGGGCGCGGTCACGCCCCGTACAGCGGGTACTACCGATAAAACCAACCTCAGTGAGGAAGAGAACATGTTACTCAAAAAGCAGGTGTTATTTCCAGCAACCAAAAAAGCGTTTGGCCTTTTCCGTGACCCGTTCGCTGATGAGGCCATGCAGGGCGCGGACGATGTGTTCACCACACCGGATATCCGCTACGTGCGTGAGGCACTGTTCCAGACAGCCCGCCACGGTGGCTTTCTGGCGGTTATCGGCGAGTCCGGCGCGGGTAAATCCACGCTGCGCCGCGACCTGATTGAACGCGTCAACCGCGAGAACGCGCCGGTGATTGTTATCGAGCCATACATCATCGCCATGGAAGACAACGACGTGAAGGGCAAAACCCTCAAGGCGGCAGCCATCGCCGAAGCCATCATCAGCACCATCGCGCCACTGGAGAGCATTAAACGCAGCCAGGACGCCCGCTTCCGTCAGTTGCACCGCGTCCTGAAGGACAGTAGCCAGGCGGGTTTCAGCCACGTTCTGGTGATTGAGGAGGCTCACAGCCTGCCCATCCCTACGCTGAAGCACCTTAAACGATTTTTTGAGCTGGAATCGGGCTTCAAAAAACTGCTGTCCATCGTGCTGATTGGCCAGCCTGAGCTGGCGGACAAACTGTCCGAACGCAACATGGAAGTCCGTGAGGTCGTCCAGCGCTGCGAGGTAGTTGAACTGCTGCCGCTGGACAACAGCCTGGAAGAGTTTCTGGCGTTCAAACTGCAACGCGCCGGTAAGCAGTTGGTCGACATCATGGACGACAGCGCTGTGGAAGCCATCCGTGCCCGCCTGAGCAATCTGGGCAGCAACCGTAAAAGCATGGTCAGCCTGCTGTATCCGCTGGCCGTCAGTAACCTGGTGATAGCGGCCATGAATCTGGCCGCTGAAATCGGGGTTCCGCAGGTCAACGCCGACGTCGTCAAAGGGGTTTAATCATGAAAACCATCGCCGATATCAATCAGCAGATGAGTAAGGTGCAGTCCGCCATTATGGCGCTCAACGCCATGAACACTACCGTACAAAGCGTCATGATTGCTGGCAGTAAGCCGGTTATCCGTATCGCCCGCAACGGGCACTGTGCCCGCCTGCTGGAGCAGGGCAAGGCAAGTTATACCCATGTTGGCCATGACGGCTCAGGACGCTTCCGTCAGGGCGTCTTTGAGTTGCATGGCTGCCGCATTACCTGGTCAGAATCATTACATTAACCATAAGGTGAACAGAGATGAGCGAAATAAATAAAGAAGACTACATGAAAGACCGAAAGGGGCGTCTGGTGCCGGTTGACCAGGTGTCTGATTATGACCTTGCGATGGATTCTTTCGTTAAAGAACAGGTTGCCGCCGCGAAGGTTAAACGCGATGAACTCAGCGACTTCAAGCGTCGTGCCTTTGACGAGTGCTATGCCCGGCTTGACCTTGTGGCCGAGAAGTACGGCAGAACGCGCGGCGGTGCTAAGGGCAACGTGACCTTCAGCAGCTTCGACGGTGCTCAGCAGATCACCATCCGCGTGCAGGAAACCCTGACCTTCGGACCAGAACTGCAGATTGCCAAAGACCTGATAGACGAGTGCGTCACCGAGTGGTCGGAAGGCGCAAACGCCAACCTGCGGGCCATCATCAGCGATGCTTTTCAGGTGGACAAAGAGGGCCAGCTTAACACCGGACGCATTCTTTCCCTGCGTCGCGTCAAGATTCAGGATGAGCGCTGGAACCGGGCAATGGAGGCCATATCGGAATCACTGCAGGTGGCCATGTCCAAAACCTATATTAATTTCCGGGAGAAAGATAAACACGGGAAGCTAATTAATATTCCGTTAGATATCGCTGCCATTTAATTTTAATTCAATTTCTTTTTTATTTCGGCGTCAGTGCCGTGGGCTTCTGCACGCCGAAAACAGCATTGAGGAATAAATCATGTCCATCAAATGTACCAACTGCCAGAAAGGTATCACCACCCTGAAATTCAGCGACGCCAGCGTCATTACCTCCGGTAAGTACCGTGTGCCAGCCGTCCTCATCACGCTGGTATGCCCGCACTGCAGCCAGCATTACTACACCGAAGTCCCGGCCATGGAGTTCATCCCTTGTGAGGCAAATAAATGATTACTGCAAAAGAAGCCGAAAAACGGACCCGTGAAATTGTCGCGGAATATATCAGTGAATGTGGTTGTGAAAATCCCAACCATATCCGGCAGGTATTAATCAAATTAATCAGCATGGCTTCGCACGCCATCGTAGCAACAAATGGCCTGGATCAGGCCATTTACGTTCTTCACGCCACCAGTGACCACCTGAGAAAAATGCCGCCGCTGTACGAGCTGGAAATTACAGAGGACGGCCATGTGAAAGTTACCGGCGTATCACGTCATTGATTTGGGTAGGATAAGATGAAAAACATGAATTTAGATAACCGTTCGACGATCTACTATCTGGCTCTGAAAGCCTTTGGCCCTGAAGCACAGGCGCTGAAGCTGATGGAAGAAGCCGCCGAACTGGCCGCTGCTGCTGCCCGCAACATGAACGGACTGGGCAGTGAAGTTGACCTGGCTGGCGAACTGGCCGACGTCGAAATCATGATTGAACAGTTCCGCCTCAACGGGATGGGCCTGATGATTGACTTTCATAAGCAGAAAAAGCTGGAACGCCTTGCTGAACGCCTGGGGGTGACTTATGACGCAGAATAATGAAAAGCTGCTGGAGAAGTTAAAAAAGTTGCTGGCGCTGGCTAAATCCGACAACCCTCATGAAGCTGCACTGGCCCTGCAACGCGCCCAGAAACTGATGCAGGCCTATAACATCACCCAGGCTGACCTCGCACTCAGTGATATTGATGAAAGTGTCAGTAACTACTGGGCTGCAGGTAGCGTTAATCCGCCGCGTTACATGCTGGGTCTGCTGGATATTATCCAGGTGGCATTTGGCGTTAAGTCTATTATTCACTCCGGCTTTAAACCCAGCGTTGGTTTTTACGGTAATAAAGACCGGGTTGAACTGGCCTCATATACATGGGAAGTACTGGCCAGACAATTAATCGTGGCCCGTAAAAACTACATTCGACAGCAGAATAAAAGGATCAAAAACACGACCAAGACCAGCCGTGGTGACAAGTTTGCCGAAGGCTGGGTTCTGGCCGTGCGCAGCGAGGTTCATTTGTTTGCTATGTCCCGCGAAGAACGGGAGCTGGCAAGCCTCTGGCTTGAACAAAAATACCCTGACTCAGGCACAACTACGGGCCGTGGGGCCGGGAAATCACGTGATGCAGATATGTCCCGCCACATCGGTTACAGAGAAGGGGAAAACGTCCGCCTGCATCAGCCCGTCGGCGGGCAGGAACAGCGGAAGCTGGGGAGTGGCTTATGATGGCTGAATCTATTGTTTGTGCCCTGTTCTGGTATGGTCTCGTGGGGTGGTGTACAGCTGAACTGCACCGCCGTTCAGGGTTTTACTCACGTTACAGCGGTGCCGGACACTGGATCAGTTGGGCCGTTATGTTCCTGTGCTGGCCTGTCACGCTTCCTTTATATGTCGACTATATCGGTGACGCAGGTAAAAGGAGTTGCGATGATGACTAAACAGCGTCTTATTCAACTCATTCATATTGCCCGCAGCGATCTCCAGATGGATGAGGACACCTACCGCCAGATGCTACAGGGTCTGACTGGCAAAGCCTCAACCAAAGGGATGGATACCCCGCAGCTAAACCGCGTGCTGGAATCCATGAAAAAGAAAGGCTTTCGCATTAAGCCTGCCGGGAAAGCCAGGTCCGGCTTACCGCTGGATAGCCATCCGCAGTCAAAGAAAATCCGTGCGCTATGGCTTGAAATGGCTGCGGCAGGCGTCGTCCGTGACTGTTCAGAGCAGGCGCTGGCGTTGTGGGTTAAACGGGAAACGGGCATCAGCGCGTTACGCTGGCTCAGCAATGAGCAGGCAAGTAGCGTTATTGAGAAACTGAAGAGGTGGCAGCGCAGAGCTGCGGGAGTGAAACAATGAGCGACCTGAATCAGTTTCGTAGTAAAGGGCCGGAACTGTTGGTTGAACTGGCACAGCACACTTCTGAGACCGTCCGCGAGATTATTGATATCGAACCCGCAATTGCCGACCAGATTGGTCAGGCTGTTGCGAACCGCATGATGCAGGTCTGGGGTGGGCAAAACGTCTATTTTCCGATGGGCATGGTCTGGAAGGTCAGCCAGCGCGACCGGGAAATCTTCCTGGAGTTTGACGGACGCAACCATCACGAACTGGCCCGCAAATTTGGTGTTTCGCTACAGTGGGTCTACAGCGTGGTGAAGCGGGTCAGAAAAGAAGAACTGGATCGGATGCAGGGCAAACTGTTTGATGGTGAACCCGATGCCGATACGGGGAAAAAGGAGTAACATCTGCAATCAGGCTGGCGCGAGTTCTGTTTTTTTTCGGGCCGGTCTGATTTTCACATACTGTAACGTTATTGCATATTCCATCCAGTCTCTTCCCATGTTGACCCAGTTCTTCCCATAATTATCTCACTTATTCCCTGTCATTTATCTCAAGTCTAATCACGAAACTGCTGGCGCAGTACCCGTTCGCTACAGCGATTTTCAGCGCAGAAAGCATCCAAATCAAACGCGCAATCAAGACTGGCGGAGAGATGCGCAATCAAGAGATCTAATACGCTCTCTTCCTTATCCCGCGCCCGGTCAGGACGGTAACGATAGCGCCGTAATGCTATAAGCAACTGTAAAAATAACGTTTCGGATAACGTATGTGAGAACGCATCGGGGCAATGATTTTCATGCTCAAGCTGATTAATGATACTACGCGCCTGCGTCATCCCCTGGCTGCTCAGGCGCCAGGCGCGCGACATTGCGGCCCCGGGCGCTTCGGCAGGAATTACGGCAGGCCAGTCAAACGCTAGCTGAAAACGCTTTGGGCACCAGATAATATTTTGCAGCACCAAATCATTAACGGACGCGTAGCTATGAACATCTTCTGCGCGGATGTAAAACAGGTCTCCCCGAGTAATACGATATGCCCGACCGTTAAGTTTATGCAGGCCATTCCCACGCCAGACCAGAATCAGCTCGCAAAAATCGTGGGAATGCTCCGCAAACGCGGGTTGTGGATAACGGCCAGCGACAGCAACCGACTGCTGTGGAGATATGAAAAACTCAGATTTACGAAGAACCAGCCCGCTCAATAGATATCCTCAACGTTCAGGGATCGTCCATTATCCTGATTCCGGGCCAGAATACGATAATGCGGCTGGTATTAAAGAAACTGTTGATCGCGTCCGTGACGGACATCACGGGGCGACCAGCCAAACTCACGCCGAAACAGCGTTGAGAAATGATTGCTGTCACCAAAACCACACTGAAACGCGACGTCGGTAACGCTTGTCTCTCCGTATCGCAATAAGTGATGCGCCTTCACTAAACGCAGCCGATTCAGATAGCGCTGCGGCGTCAGGCCGGTTCGCTGTTTTAGCTGCCGGTGCAGCGTGCGTAAAGACAGAGAAAAGCGTGCCGCTATAGCCTCCCAACATACTTCTTCTGCAACATGCTCTTCCAGCCAGCTCAGTAAGCGATTCAGCCGCCCGTCGTGTTCGCTCACGTCATCTACCGGGCTTCCCTGGCTGAGCAGCACCAGTAATTGCATAAAGAGAATTTCCCGGCCCGCTACCGCCTGTGGCACATCGGTATCATCCTGCTCTTCCAGGCGTTCAATAATGCGCCGGGCCTGCTGAAGACGGCTTTGGTTTATCCGCCAGTGGGAGGGATAGCGCCCCTCTCTCTCCTGCGGTAAAAGCGTGTCCAGCCCGGACAAAAATTTGAACGCGTCCGGCGCGCGGTACAATACATTTGTCAGACACAGATTTTCGGTGTGCTCGAATAGGTGGCGATCGTGATCGCGCACGAAACACACGGAACCTCCGCTAAGAGTATAGGGCTGTCCATTAAAAACATGGGTACCGGTGCCCTGCTCAACGATAATAATTTCATAAAAATCATGATGATGCTCAGGAAAAGCCGACTGCGGCACGCGCGGTTCGATCGTAACAGACACTTTGCCGGACTGAAAAAAATCCACCCCATGTAGTACCGTCATATGCACCCCCATTCCCGCTCATTATTTGTCCGATAGTATGCAACGCGAGTCATTCTCACCTTAAATTTCCGACGTTAATGCGGTGGAAATCGCGTTCAATATTCAAGAAAAGCAGCACCATCACGCGAATTTGCGGCGAGTATCACATCGTCGTAAAACCAAATGCGCAGTGGAACCCGCGCGGGTCATTTCATGGCTCTCCCCAAAATGTGATTTTCCTCACGCTTAGTTTTGCTTTCTTGCCAGCGCGCTACCGGCGCTGTCACTGGTAAGAAGGTGGGTAACGCCGTGCCTGATTAGACTGGCGAACAACGATTATCAGAAGGACCTCAGTTATGACTGTTCGCCACTGTGTGGCCGTGGACCTGGGCGCATCGAGCGGCCGCGTCATGCTGGCCACGTATCACCGTAACGCTCATCGCCTGACGCTTCAGGAAATCCATCGCTTCACCAACAATCTTATTCGTCAACAAGACCATGATTGCTGGGACGTGGACGCGCTGGAGGCGGAAATACGTCAGGGGCTGCAAAAAGTCTGCGATCTACAGATAAAACCTGACAGCATCGGGATTGATACCTGGGGCGTGGACTATGTACTGATTAATAAAGCAGGCGAACGCGTGGGGCTACCAGTCTCCTATCGCGATGCGCGTACTGATGGAATTATGCCACGCGCTATTGCTGCGCTGGGCCGCGAAAATATCTACCGCCGTTCTGGCATCCAGTTCCTGCCTTTTAATACGTTATATCAGTTCAAGGCGCTATCAGAACAAGCTCCACAGGCGCTGGCGCAGGCAGAACGTGCGCTGATGATGCCCGATTATTTCTGCTTTCGCCTCACCGGTGAGCTTAACTGGGAATACACCAACGCCACCACTACCCAGCTTGTTAATATTAATACCGATAACTGGGACCCCGCGTTACTGGAGTGGGCGGGTATCCCCGCACGGTTACTGGGAACGCCGACGCATCCGGGAAATATTATCGGCCACTGGATTTGCCCATTAAACAATCGCATCCCCGTGGTTTCTGTCGCCACGCACGATACGGCGAGCGCCGTTATCGCCGCGCCGCTGGAAAGCACCAATGCTGCCTGGCTATCTTCAGGCACGTGGTCGCTGATGGGGTTTGAAAGCACCACGCCTTACACCAGCGATGCGGCGCTGGCGGCAAATATCACCAATGAAGGTGGTGCAGAAGGGCGCTACCGGGTACTTAAAAATATCATGGGATTATGGCTGCTCCAGCGAGTCCTGAAAGAGCAGAACGTTAGCGATCTTCCCGATCTGATAGCCCGCACGCAGCGGATCCCAACCTGCCGCTTTACGATCAATCCTAATGACGATCGTTTTATCAACCCGGCCAATATGAGCCAGGAAATTCAGGCGGCCTGCCGCGAGCAGGGTCAACCCGAACCGCAAAACGACGCGGAGCTGGCGCGCTGCATTTTCGACAGTCTGGCATTGCTGTACGCCGAAGTGTTGCATGAACTTGCCGCCCTGCGCGGGCGCCCCTTCGAGCGCCTGCACATTGTGGGCGGCGGTTGCCAAAACCAATTGCTGAATCAGCTTTGCGCCGACGCCTGCGGCATCCCGGTTCTGGCCGGGCCGATTGAGGCATCAACGCTTGGCAATATAGGCTGCCAGCTTATGGCACTGGATGAAATCGCTGACGTCGACGCTTTTCGCCGCGTCGTCGCGGCCAACCACACCTTAATTTCTTATACCCCTGACTCAAGCAGTGAAATTGCACGCTACGCGTCGCAGTTTTTGCGCTCACGTCAAACCAAGGAGCTTTGCGCATGACTACTCAACTCGAACAAGCCTGGAGCCTCGCTAAAGAGCGTTTCGCCGCCGTCGGCGTGGATGCCGAAGCGGCGTTAAAGCAGCTCGACCGCCTGCCGGTTTCTATGCACTGCTGGCAGGGCGACGACGTTGCCGGCTTTGAGAACCCGGAAGGCCAGCTTACCGGCGGCATTCAGGCGACGGGCAACTATCCGGGTAAAGCGCGCACGGCAAAAGAACTACGCGCCGACCTGGAACAGGCGCTGCGCCTGATTCCTGGTCCTAAGCGTTTAAACTTACACGCTATTTATCTGGAAGCCGATGGCCACGTCGAGCGTGACCAAATCAAACCTGAGCATTTTAAAAATTGGGTTGAGTGGGCAAGACAGCACAAGCTGGGACTGGACTTTAACCCTTCCTGCTTCTCGCATCCGCTCAGCGCCGATGGTTTTACCCTGTCCCACGCCGATGACAAAATCCGCCAGTTCTGGATAGACCACTGCAAAGCCAGCCGCCGCGTTTCCGCCTGGTTTGGTGAACAGCTTGGCACACCTTCTGTAATGAACATTTGGGTGCCGGACGGCATGAAGGACATCACCGTCGATCGCTTTGCGCCGCGTCAGCGCCTGATGGAAGCGCTGGACGAGGTTATCAGTGAGAAACTGAACCCGGCGCATCACATTGATGCGGTAGAAAGCAAACTCTTCGGGATTGGTACCGAAAGCTATAACGTCGGCTCTAACGAATTCTACATGGGCTATGCCACCAGCCGTCAAACCGCCCTCTGTCTGGACGCCGGCCACTTCCACCCAACGGAAGTTATCTCTGACAAGATCTCCAGCGCCATGCTGTACATCCCACATTTGCTGCTGCACGTCAGCCGCCCGGTGCGCTGGGATAGCGATCACGTGGTACTGCTGGACGATGAGACGCAGGCTATCGCCAGCGAAATCATCCGCCACAACTTATTCGATCGCGTACATATCGGCCTCGATTTCTTTGATGCGTCGATTAACCGTATCGCCGCCTGGGTTATCGGGACGCGTAACGTGAAAAAAGCGCTGCTGCGCGCGCTACTGGAGCCAACGGAACATCTGCGTCAGTTAGAACTGGCGGGCAACTACACCGAGCGCCTGGCACTATTGGAAGAACAAAAAACGCTGCCCTGGCAGGCAGTGTGGGAGATGTATTGCCAGCGTCACGATACGCCGGCAGATAGCCGCTGGCTGACAGATATTAAGGCGTATGAAAAAGATGTGCTGAGCCTGCGTAAATAGTGATTGTCAGGCGATCTGCCCGGCTAGCCGCCGGGCAAGGTTCGTCAGCGTCGTTGTTAAGTGATGACAGCGGCGCTTAGAGACAGGCAATACGTCGTAGCACGCGTTTAAAAACCCAATATATCCCGACCTCTCGCCAGGGAAGCTGACATAGCGCTCTCCCCTGTAGCGGGAAGTAAAGATGAGGCCTTCGCCTCCACCTAACGGAACCATAAGACTATGCAGAACATTATCGACGCCTGGTTTGTCCAGGGCATGATTAAAGCCACTTCTGATGCCTGGTTAAAAGGCTGGGATGAGCGAAATGGCGGAAACCTGACGCTGCGCCTGGACGCGGACGACATCGCCCCCTGGCGCGCGAGTTTCCACGCTCATCCGCGCTATATCTCCCTTAGCCAGCCAATGCCTGACCGGGCCGGTATACCCTTTATTGTCACCGGTTCCGGGAAATTTTTCCGTAATGTACAACTCTCTCCGGCGGCTAATCTCGGCATTGTTCAAATCGATAATGACGGCGCGGGATATCATATCCTGTGGGGGTTGGAGAATGACGCGGTACCGACATCTGAGCTTCCGGCGCACTTTTTATCTCACTGCGCGCGTATGAAGGCCAGCGGCGGTAAAGATAGGGTCATCATGCACTGCCACGCCACTAATCTTATCGCCCTGACCTATGTGCTGGAAAACAATAGCGATATCTTCACCCGTAAATTATGGGAAGGCAGTACCGAGTGTCTGGTGGTGTTTCCTGAAGGCGTTGGTATTTTACCGTGGATGGTGCCCGGAACAGACGAAATCGGCGCCGCAACGGCTCTGGAAATGGAGAAACGCGCGCTGGTGCTCTGGCCATTCCACGGCGTATTTGGCAGCGGCCCAACGCTGGATGAAGCCTTTGGGCTGATTGACACCGCAGAGAAATCCGCCGAAGTATTAGTAAAAGTCATTTCGATGGGTGGGATGAAACAAACCATCAGCCGCGAGCAACTTATCGCGCTGGCGCAGCGTTTTGGCGTTACGCCGCTACAAAGCGCGCTGGATTGCTGATAACCCGGCGGCAGCGCCTGCGCCGCCAAAGTAACCGTATGCGGTATACAAGGAGACATATATGAGCTTTATGCTGGCATTGCCTAAAATTAGCCTGCACGGCGCAGGCGCCATCGGCGATATGGTAAAACTCATCGCTCAAAAGCGCTGGGGAAAAGCGCTTATCGTAACCGACGCCCAGTTAGTAAAACTCGGCCTGCTCGATAGCCTGTTTACAGCGCTGGAAGCACATCAATTACCCTATCATTTATTTGACGGCGTATTTCCCAATCCTACTGAAACGCTGGTGCAAAGCGGGCTGGAAGCCTATCAGAGCGCAAACTGCGATTATTTAATCGCTTTTGGCGGGGGCAGCCCTATCGATACTGCCAAAGCGATAAAAATACTTACCGCCAACCCACCGCCTTCAGTGACCTATGCGGGCGTTGGTCACGTAACGCATCCCGGCGTGCCGCTTGTTGCAATCAATACTACGGCGGGTACCGCAGCGGAAATGACCAGTAACGCCGTTATTATCGATCCTGTTCGTCATATTAAAGCCGTGATTATCGATACTAATATCATCCCGGATATCGCCGTCGACGATGCCAGCGTAATGCTGAATATTCCTGCAGATGTCACCGCCGCCACGGGCATGGATGCGCTAACTCACGCCATTGAAGCTTTTGTCTCGACCGGCGCGCATCCACTAACGGATGCCAGCGCGCTGGAGGCCATTCGAATTATTAGCGCCTGGCTGGGTAAAGCGGTTGATAACGGCCAGGACATACAGGCACGCGAAATGATGGCCTATGGACAGTATCTTGCCGGCATGGCGTTTAACAGCGCCGGTTTGGGGCTGGTACACGCCCTGGCTCACCAGCCGGGGGCAACGCATAATTTGCCGCACGGTGTTTGTAACGCGATTTTGCTACCGGTCGTTGAGAACTTTAATCGTCCTCAGGCCATCGCGCGCTTTGCACAAATCGCGCAGGCAATGGGTGTAGATACACATGCGATGAGCGTGGAACAGGCGAGCGAAGCCGCCATCACCGCGATTCGTCAGCTTTCGACGCGGGTCGGTATCCCTGCAGGCTTTTCTCAGCTTGGAATTACCCAAAATGACATCGAAGGCTGGCTGGATAACGCCCTGGCCGATCCCTGCGCCCCGTGCAATCCGCGCAGCGCTAACCGCAATGAAATCCGGGCGCTTTATCTGGAGGCGTTATGATCCGCAAAGCCTTTGTTATGCAGGTCAATCCGGAGGCCCATGACGAATATCAGCGCCGTCATTCTCCTATTTGGCCCGAACTAGAATGTGTTTTAAAAGAACACGGCGCTCACAATTACGCGATTTATCTGGATACCCAACGCCATTTACTTTTCGCCAGCGTGGAAATTGAATCTGAAGCACGGTGGGACGCCGTGGCGCAAACGGAGGTGTGTCAACGCTGGTGGAAGCATATGCGGGATATTATGCCGACAAATCCAGATAACAGCCCGTTAAGTGAAGAGCTTAAGCCGGTATTTTTTCTTAAATAAATATTCTTCGCCCGCGAATGCGGGCGCAAGACATTACGCATTCACTTTTAATTCAATACAAACACTTTTCTGATAAACGCATTTTCAGAATTGAGCATATAATGCCGCAATTTTGAGTTCGTTGATTAACGCACATATTTCCAAATTTCCGTGGGAACTTTATCGTATAAGCGCCCGGTAATTAATTCTGCTAATCGATGATCTGCCGCACCCCAAAAAACGGAGAGTTCCCGATCGGTCAATTCGTAGTTTTTCTTATCAATTACCTTTTCCAGCGTTTCAATATTATTGCACCTTCGCAAAATCCTTAGCCAGTTATCTTTACTCATCCATGCCTCTTTTAAAGATCGTTTTGTTTATTTCGTAGAATACGTTGATTTTATCGCTTTGTAATTAATGAGAAAAGACACCGGGTATAGCCGGTGCCTTCTCAATGCTCTGAAATAGTGTTGCTGCGTATCTTAATTTTCCGCCTTCGCTTTAACGGAAATTTCTGGCAACTTACCAAAATTCAGTTTTGTATCCTTTAAAAGCGTTACTACTTCATCGGTAACATCACTGCCATCAGCGGCGGATAACACCGCATTTCGATTAATAATAATGGCATATTTCTTTTTCTGGCGAAGGTCATTAATAGCGCTTTCTAATTTTTTCAATACGATGCCACGAGTCGCGCGTTGTTCCAGCACCCACTGCCGGTTTAATACCTCAGTATCTGCAACTCTGGCCTGCTCGGCTTTATTCTTATCCATGCCTTTATAATTTTTTGCGGCATCATCGCCGGCATTTATCAGAATCTTTCGCACCTGATCGAGGCGGGCTTTCTCCTGCGTGGCAAGCGGAGAATCAATGATAGCTTTTGCGACATCAATATAAACGACCTCGCTCTTTTGTGCCCCTTTGTTATCACAGCCTGCTGTAATGGCAGTCAGTGAAAAAATAAAAAAAGCGGTTAGTAAATTATGCAGTTTCATAAATAGTTAATTACCGTTATTGAGAGAACAGGCCTCTTTAATAAGAGGCCCTGATGATTCTCAGAAATTGACCTTAACGCCAAACATCGCGCTGGTATCGCTGTAACCCTTGTCACC
>CALYPF010000120.1 GCA_945271245.1 uncultured Enterobacteriaceae bacterium
TGGCGTTGGCGTTGGCGTTGGCGTTGGCGTTGGCGTTGGCGTTGGCGTTGGCGTTGGCGTTACAGAATAAATCAGGCAGGCCTGTCAGCAAACACATAAAAAGTTGATAGCCTATGCAGCGTCTTAACCCGTAGTGTAAATAAAATGCGCAGTTCGCCAACCAATGCATCCTATTTGCGACAAACCCATTGACGCATACGGCGCTTTACGGTTTAATGCGGGCCGTTGCCCGGATAGCTCAGTCGGTAGAGCAGGGGATTGAAAATCCCCGTGTCCTTGGTTCGATTCCGAGTCCGGGCACCAAATTCATATAAACGGACCTCCACGGAGGTCCGTTTTTCGTTTCAGAACACCATGATTTAAGTGTTCTTCCTCCAAATCAATTCTACCGAACTCAACCAAATTCTCCCCACATCAACCTCATTGTGTGGGTATAATTGCGGGTATACCCCAGTTCGACAGAATTTGTACCCTCTTTAACGCATTCAGAAGGCTGAACTATGGCACTGACTGACGCAAAAATCCGGGCTGCAAAGCCCACTGACAAGGCTTATAAACTTACTGACGGGGCCGGCATGTTCCTGCTGGTTCATCCTAATGGTTCCCGTTACTGGCGTCTCCGTTATCGTATTCTGGGTAAGGAGAAGACTCTGGCACTTGGTGTGTATCCAGAAGTTTCTCTCTCCGAAGCTCGTACAAAACGGGATGAGGCCCGAAAACTGATTTCGGAGGGGGTTGACCCTTGCGAACAGAAAAGAGCTAAAAAAGTTGTCCCTGATTTACAGCTCTCTTTTGAACATATTGCACGACGCTGGCATGCCAGTAATAAACAATGGGCACAATCACACAGCGATAAAGTACTCAAAAGCCTCGAGACACACGTTTTCCCCTTTATCGGCAACCGGGATATCACAACACTCAATACCCCGGACCTGCTTATCCCTGTTCGTGCTGCAGAAGCTAAACAAATTTATGAAATCGCCAGTCGTCTGCAGCAAAGAATATCTGCTGTAATGCGTTATGCCGTACAGTCTGGCATCATCAGATATAACCCGGCTCTGGATATGGCTGGTGCATTGACCACGGTAAAACGCCAGCATCGCCCTGCTCTGGATCTTTCACGCCTGCCTGAACTTCTGTCGCGTATTGACGGTTATAAAGGCCAGCCTGTCACCCGACTGGCAGTTATGCTGAATTTACTGGTTTTTATTCGTTCCAGTGAACTCAGATATGCCCGCTGGTCTGAAATTGATATTGACAATGCCATGTGGACTATTCCAGCCGAACGCGAACCTCTGCCGGGCGTAAAATACTCACACCGGGGCTCCAAGATGCGAACACCACATCTTGTGCCACTCAGCCAACAGGCTGTAGCCATACTGACAGAACTTCAGACATGGGCAGGTGAAAATGGTCTGATATTTACGGGTGCACATGACCCGCGTAAACCAATCAGTGAAAATACTGTAAATAAAGCCCTCAGGGTGATGGGGTATGACACAACCCGGGAAGTCTGTGGCCATGGATTCCGGGCGATGGCGTGCAGTGCATTGATTGAATCAGGTTTGTGGTCCCGCGATGCTGTGGAACGTCAGATGAGCCATCAGGAGCGTAATGGTGTACGTGCTGCGTATATCCATAA
This sequence comes from uncultured Enterobacteriaceae bacterium, assembly GCA_945271245.1. Lineage (GTDB taxonomy): Bacteria > Pseudomonadota > Gammaproteobacteria > Enterobacterales > Enterobacteriaceae > Apirhabdus > Apirhabdus apintestini. The sequence continues at coordinate 1,643 of CALYPF010000120.1, forward strand.
AGCAGAACATCTGGAAGAACGTCGACTGATGCTACAGTGGTGGGCAGATTTTCTGGATGCGAACAGAGAACAATGTATCAGCCCGTTTGAATATGCAAAGATTAACAATCCATTAAAATAGTAATCATCCCGGGCTGCCAGCCCGGGAATTGTTTTATGAATATTTTTCTTTGTGAGTAACCGGAAAAAAGATAGCGAAATAAATTACTTTAATGAATTACTCCAGGGTTTCATTAAAGTTCTTTCGTAATACTTTGTAGTCAAACACGTTATGACTGGCATCAAAAACCACGGATTTCCCCTGCCAGCGGGTAATCACCTCCTCCGGCGTTTTCGGTTGAGCCGGTCTGGTTACGCCCATCCATGCATTAATCAGATAATCATTATACGCAGTGGAAAAAACGCTGTTCACCGTCTGGCGATCGACATGCTCTCCCAGTGTCGGGCTGTACCAGATAAACATCGGAACATGATAAGCCTGCTGACTGGGTTTTATTCCACCATGAAAATAGGCATGTTCTTTTGTCGGGTCATACTCCAGACCGTGATCTGAAAAATACATGACTGATGCCCGACGCGTTTCCAGCATGGCGAAAATCTGTCCCAACAAACTGTCGGTATAATGAATGGAATTATCGTAGCAGACTTCTTCTGTATCCAGCGGTTTAAACACGGCTTTATCTCTGGGCCAGTTACTGCAGACTGGCTCATGACTGCCCGTCAAATGCAGAACAATCAGTTTCCTGCCTCCCGGATTACTGTTCAGTGCTTCAGCCAGGTGTGGGAGCAGTAACTCATCATAGCCTCTGACATAAATTCTGTTTCTGGCCCGCATGGCGATACTGGCCACAGCCGTTCCGTTCTGTCGGAAAGCGGACTGCGCACTGAGCCACCAGGTATCGAACCCCGCCTGATTCGCCATGTTGATAATGTTATCAGGGTAATTACGGATATCATGATGCAGTACACTATCGGCAGATAACGCCAGTGGAACAGCCAGCGCGGTGTAAGGTGCGCCACTGATTGCCTGAGTGAACAGTTTCAGTCGTGATTTCTGTTTCTGAAGCTCTGGTGTGGTAGGGCGCGAATACCCGTAAATGGACATGTTATCAGTCCTTGCAGATTCACCAATCACCAGAACAAATACGTCAGTGTTGTTATCCGTAATCACCAGATCGTAGTGAGGTATGGTATCAGCAATCGTCATTAATCTCTGATGCTCCTTTGCGGCCAGTGCAAAATAGTTCAGATTAAAGAAAGGGGTATATGTGGCAAACCGGGAAGCGACTATGTAAGGATCAACTTCATTTATTTGATACTGTTTCTTCAACGCAAACTGGAAGGAAGAATATAACGTTACTGTAATTAACAATAAAAATGTAATTACCGTGACCTTTTCCGATGGCAATGAGGACGTTTTATTTATTGCTGAACAGAAGAACAATAAAAAGAGGATAATAAATGCGATAACATAAACAACATACATCCTGAACATTCTTATTGCTTCATCAGGATCTGTCTGTAGGATACTGATTGCAAAACCATCATTGAATGTGGTGTCAAATGTACACCATGAATACAGGCTGATACTGATATCTGCCGCGGTCAGTAATGTGAACGGAAAGGCCAGAATAAAACGCAGCGTAAGCGATTTCATCGCCTTAATAATAAGAATTGCCAGGATAAAGAATAACACCCGGTAGATCAGATGTGCTCCTGAGGATACCAGGAGATTAGAAAGAGTAAAGACACCCACAGATAACACGAGGCACTTATCATTGCAAATCCGCGGCCAGTGTATGAACGGAAGATTAATTTTCATAATAATTGTGTAAAAGCGATATTTCTGTCCGGCACTGGTCGCTGAACATGCCGTGACAGGTGAATTCATTATTTTGAATAATCATAAAGCCGCCACAAATGTAGCGGCGTAAACAGGAGCGTCATGATGTTTTCTTTCGTGACAGAAGAGAACGGCACATACCGCCCGCAATCATTATCATCAGGAATAACATCCCCAGGCCAACGATTACTCTTAATGCCGGATGAACCCGATCGGCGAGAAAAAATAACTCCATCCCGAAACCAATAACAAGCCAGACCAGCGCCATTCCGACGAGCCCTTTTAACAGCAATCTCACGATCCTCTCCTTCTGCGTTCTTAACGAAAATGCCTTACAATAACAGCAGCCGGAGAAAGCAACGCTGGCTGCTGAACGGAATGACATTTTACTGTTTTATGTTCTCTCAGTTTCTATCCTGACGCCGCCATTAATGGCATTACAGTTTATTCAGAATAAGGCAGGCGGCCCGGTTTAATGCAATAAACTCCTGCCAGCTGTACTGAGACTGATAATTCAGTAAATACTGGTCTTCAACCCGGCAAATCTGTGGGCGTTTATCATAAATTGCACACAAATGAGAATCAGTCTGATAGTGACGGCAAATACCGTCACCACGATCCAGACATTGCGTTTCACCCGCCCTGTTGACATGACGACAACAGGCCCCACACTGGTTACAGGGAAATGGAGGGTGTAATTTCATCGCTTATTTAACCAGTCACGAACAGAAGCCACATTTCCTGACTCAAACGGCAACGCAATCCCTCGTCGGCTGACTTCTTCTCTCAGCAGAAGTCCGCGCTCTATCTCACTGTTTACGCTATCCAGATGAAGTGAAAAATGATTTAACGCGGCAGCATCAACAGAAAATTCCAGTGCAGTAAGTTCCACAAGATAGCGATCAAGTTCAGCATTGACTGCCTGAAAGTATTCCAGTGACCGCTGGAATTTGTCCTTAAATTTGTCCAGAAATGCCCATACCCGCTGCATAACCTCGCTATATTCGAGATAATAATTCATCACCAGCCCGAGAATACCTGTCGTCAGCGCACCACAAAAGGCAGCAAGCTCTGAACCAAATGGAAAAATAAGGATCTGCGCCATCGCCTCATTTATCATCACCCCACCGGCAACAGCCACACCTGCTGCTATCAGTTTAGTGACCGCTTTGGCTAACTGCCCCGGCGATAATCCCTCCGGGTTAAATACCAGGACTTTAAAGGCCTGAACGAGGTTGTTCCACATTTCCCTGATAAGCCGGACAATCATTCTTTCCGTCGTCAGGAATATATTTAACAGCGTTGTGGTAATACCTGACAGTATCCCTCCGATGACACCATCTTTAAAGGCAATTAAAAAAGAACTGAATTTTTCCTGTACTCGTTCCTGGCAGGCACGTAATGCTGACGTTATTTCGGACAGGCATTTGCCGGCGCAGAATGAGTTCCGTTGCTGTCTGATAATATGCGGGATTCGTTCCCTCAGTTCGAACCAGATCTCGGCAAGAATAAGCCCCAGCATCTGTCGCGTCCCCATACGAAAACCGGAATTAAGTGAAGCACTGGCGACAGCAGTAGCAAACTTACTACTCAGGTAATAGCTCTGATTAATCGTGGTCTCGTATTTTTCCCGGGCATATTTATCAGCCCTTTCCATACGCTCAGTATCTGCATCAGCTTTTTTTCTCAGACTTATCAGACGTTTCTTTTCTTTTTCTGTCAGTGTTGCCTGAGATTCAAGCTCTGCTATCTGCCTTAACGTATCTTCTCTGTTTTTCTGCAGCGTGCAAATAAACGCATCCATTGAGTCTGCTTTCTTTGATTTATTGAGCGACTCATGAGTGAATGCCAGATTTGAAGCGTCATTTGCCAGTTCTGCACCATCCCGTTCAGCAAGAATTCTCCCCGGATCATCATGAATTTCTTTAGCGGAAATAATATGATCCAGATTTTTTTTATCGTCTGAAGCAAACACTTCGCCTGTATATGCATCAGTAAGAGTCCCTGACTGATGTGCACGCTTTCCTTTCCGGTTCGTCGCGATGTAGTTCTCATGGCTGTGGTAATGATGAGAATCATAGTCGCCACGACCTTCATACCGCTGTCGCTCAGCCTCCGTGGCATAAATGCCATTACGCACATTATGGATAGTGTCAACATCACCACCCTTACGATCATTTAGCAACAGAAAATCCAGCCCGAATGATGCAACCAGGCTCTTCACCATGGTCTGATGTAACTCTTCTGCCCAGTCAAATTTTTCCACATTCATGTTATTTCACTTCTTGTAAAGCCGGGCTTTAACGCCCGGTAAATCATTAACTCCGGGATGAAAAATCATCAAATTTCACAACCGAACTGGCCAGTACATCATCCAGCTCTTCCTTATTAATAACATTCATTCCATTATCATCCTTTTCCATTTCAATAACGTTATCTTTTATCACAGCCTCACCATTTTCCTGTTTCCGCGGTTTAAACAGTGGCGTTGTAATAATATCCGTCATAATAGCGGCCAGTGAATATCCATGGTCAATAAGCATAATGATTTCATCTGATACATTGATATCCTGTTGTTCTGTAATAACAGAATGCATGGATTTAAGCGGCTCAAAATAGTGTTTAATAAATACAGCATGCATTCTGTTCAGCGCAGCGAGAATTTCATCAACGTATTGATTAACTTTTGCAAAATGCTCCCGGGCCAGATTCATTTTCTTAACTGCCCGTTCAACTTTGCAGGCACACTGATGGGCATTTTCAAGAGCTTTCGTCGCGTGTCTGTCGTAAGCCCAGCCCGCAATGGCAATCAACGGTGCAGCCACTGCGGTGCCTAATACCATTGCGCCGCCGGCCATTCCCATGCCCCCTGCCGCGAGAGAGCCCCCTCCAATTGCCGCCATCGTCGCGTTATAAGCCGCGGCACCAGAAAGCGCTGCAATGGGTGTACCTGTGGAAGCCGCAGCAAATGCCATCACTCCGCTATACACAGCAAAACCCGCAGCAGCCCCGGAAACTCCGGCAGCTACGACCGTACTGAGATATTCTGTTGCTGAAATGGCCAGGTTATGAATCTTATTGATGTTATGTTGCGGGACACTCAGTTTCAGGTCTTTATTGCCCTCTTTTTCCAGACGCGCCAGGAGCTCAGCAGCAATCCTGTCGAACTCACTGAAATCTTTACCAATCTCAAGCTCTTTATTTCCGAGCGTTGTTAATTTTGATGATGTCTGAGCTTCAGCCTGCTCAAATTTTCCTTTATGCTCCTCGTAACGCTCTTTTGCTTTTTCGAGCACATCCTCTGCTTCTGACTTTTTTTGATATCCATCGTAAGCTTTTTTTCCGCCGAATGCCGCAGCGCCGGCAGCCACACCCAAAATAATGAAAGGTAACGCCATTCTTTTCCTCCTGTACAGGTTGCTTTATCATCAGTCAACTGAAATATTTCAGGAAACATTCTCAGCGGTGAGGTATTTTCCTAACATTGTTAACACGGCTTCTTTCAACCATACTGGTTCAATAATTTCAACATTCGGTAGCCAGTATAAAATCAACGGGATAATTTGATTTTTATGTGCAGCCTTGCATGACAGCGTAATGCCATTATCATGTCTGTGTAGCAATTGCTGGTAAGGAAGTAAGTCCCGTCGCAAAAAATAATGGGCGATATTACTGTGAATGAACAACACTACATCAAATGTTTTGTCGCTCACCCACGGGTCACATGACTCACTTATCAGTGACTGTATTTCCTCACTCTTTGCAAACTTTTCTTTTTTTATATCCAGCCATTTTATTTTAGCTAATGAAAACGACTTTAACTTGTTCTCTTCAGTAGCCAGCAAATACCATATACTTCTCTGATTAGTTAATTTATAGGGATGAACGATTCTGGTCTTACCGGCATATGCAATCTGACAAATATTACTGTTGCGGATCGCTTTTTCAAGAACATCAAGATATTTTCTTAAATCATCCCTGATAGTGTGCTCAGGGTTATGAAACTGAACACGAATATGCTTTTCGGTTGCCCTGTTTTCTAATTTCTGCCAGAAACCTTCATCCCGTTCAGGAAAAATCGCATCAGTATCCAGTAACCTGGCCAGAGATTTGTGCAGTGATCCTTTGCTCTGGTTTCCTGCTCTTGCTGAAATAAGCCGGTATTTTCCATCGCCACAGGCTTCAATAAAGGGAGAAAGCATATTCAGATCACGATATGCTGTTCGCTCAGTGATGTTGTATTTTTTCATCAAATTATGACGACTGACCACGCCATAATTCTGTAATTCAACAAGGATATCAATCAAACGCTCCGCTGAGCGATTTCTCGTTGAGTCAGCCATAAATCACTGCACCTGTAGTATTACTCTTGTGTAAGTGAATTATATAAATACTCCTGACATCATTTGTCAGTTCCACAAAACTACGCCCTCCGGCAACAGATTTTTATTTGATTATGTTCAAACTTTAAACCAGATGTCCGGGAGCCTCCTTCGTAATACGGTTTATTGTTTCCGGAAGGGCTGATATGACAAAAAACAACGTGTCCCAACAACAGTCCTTTTTCATTTAACAGACTGACAACCATACTGCGCGCTACCTGCCCCCTGTAAAAAATCAACGAGAGTAATATTTTTGCTCTATTTATATTTCATTCATCTGAAATTATTAGTTGCCAGAGGGAGAATATCATCAGGATATCTGTTATTGATTTGTCATACCTGCACTTTACTGTGCTCCAAAGCGCAGGCAGAAATGGCCATCAGAAGTTATATGTTGCACCTAACATAAACTCATTACTTCTGACATCAACAGAGGATTTATATTTAGCGCCATCCTCATCTTTATAAGTCAGAGTGGAATCCCCTGCATCCAGATACCGGTAACTGAGGTCAAGGCTGAAATCCTGCGTCACATCGTATTTAACACCGACACCAAGGCTCCATGCCAGGTTATTTTCGTATTTTGACGCTGAAGCTGAATATACTTCACTGCCTGCCGGACTGTTATCGGTATATATGTACGAAGTTTTATGATGAACCCGAGCATAACCCAGACCAGCAGATATCCATGGCGTGAATGCACTGCTGTTTCTGAAATCATAATACGCATTCAGCATCAGCGTGTTTACACTGAGCTTGTTCTGTGCATCATCAAACTCGGCACCACCGACACTTTCCCAATAACTCAGACGATATTTTGATTCAGCGTTACCGCGGCCATAAAACTCCACTTCAGTACGCACCGGCACATTGTAGTGCTGATAAAAATCGTATCCCACCGCAAGGCCTGCGCCAAAAACCGTATCACTTTTGTCACCGCCTTTATATTTATCCGCCCATGCCCCTTCACCATCAACGAAACGTTGCTCTGAAAGTGACATAACAGAAGCACCTGCTTTACCGGTCACATAAAAGCCTGTTTTGCTCTCATCAGCCAGAGTCTGGGCCGAAAACATGCCTGCCATTGCAAGCGCTGAAACCGCAATAACCTTTTTCATTTCAATCATCTCCGTTGGTTCTTGCCCTACCCGACAAAGAGGGTTGCCTATTTTAAAACCATGCAAAAGACAGGGTAAAATGGTTACAACCGATCGATGTGATCATATCGATCGGTAAAATCGATCGATATTGGTGAGGGTTTTCGTTTCGAATCAACAAAATGGTAATGATGGGGCCCGGACTGAAATGCTGTGTCCCAGAAGCCCGGAAGGTTTGCATTACAACTGCACCACAGTACAAAATGTCAGACACAGTAAAAAAGACTGGGTAATCAACCCACCAGAGAAAACACGTTTATTGCAAAAGAGAGGGGAATTATGTGCAAACTGACTAAAGAAGAAGAATACAGCATCATCAGTCGGACAATGACGAATATTCGTTCACTACGCACGTATGTACGCGAACTTGATTTTGAGCAATTACTCGACATGCAGGAAAAGCTCAACACTGTTATTGAAGAACGCCGTGAAGATGCTGAACGAAAAGCGGCTGAACGTAAGGAACTGGAAACTAAATGTCAACAGGTATTTGAGTACATCGTTTCTGTGGGGCTTGACCCGGAAGAATGGCAGGGTCCAGTTTCTGCTATTGCAGGGACAACGGAAACCAAACGAAAACCCAAAGGCGGTGTGAGAAAAGCGAAATATATCTTTGAGGATGAGAACGGCGAAACCAGGACGTGGTCTGGTAACGGTAAAATGCCACTTGCTTTGCGGAAACAGGTTAATGGAGATTGTACCCTGGAAACTTTCCTCATTGAAAACCCCAATCAACATGAACAAAGTGAATAAAGTTTTCATGTAGCAAAGGTAGCCAACTCAAATTACGGCACAATGATTACAGTTCTGTTCCCCCTGCCAGAACTATTACTTTCAGGGAGATTTACCTTCGATAGATGAGCGACTCCTGTCGTCAGATATTATCATTCAGTCCGAAAACCCGCAGCCGGGCATGAGAAAACTGACGACAGGAAATGAGCCAGAGCAGCAACCACGCGGGCTGACAGCGGGTCAGAACTTGAATCAATCCGGAGCCATTTCCGGGACAGGATTTCATCACCTGCCACCAATCCCGTGTCAGTAATTCGCAGCCAGCGGCCAGACGCGATCACCCGACTCAGTACTTCAGAGCCAGCCTTCGGTACCTAGCAGGCGATTGCCCCTGCGCAACAAAATAAATCAACCATCGTCAAACTGCGATCGTTCGTATGCACCATTCGTAACACCGGGGGCTGATACGCCCGAAAAATGCGTCAATATGAGTTCATCAGAACGATACAATTGTCGTGGGAAAGACTGATCATTTGTCACCTAATACTCAGCTACATAAGATAATTAATAAATTATCTATAGCGTTTTTGTAAACTGGCAGGAAGATAACGCTGTAATGGGGATGGCGTTTCACCTTCAATCAGTTGCGAAATAAGCTCAAAGCAGTGAAAAGCAAGTTGGCGATTATCCTGTTGTATTGTGTCGATTCTTACCGAAAGTGAATCATACAAATAATGATCATCAAAACTCGCCAGGTGGATTGTACTGTCGAGTAAATTATATTGGCTCATATAGCGCAGAACGCCTTCCAGTAATCCACAAGCGGCAGTGAATAAGGCTTTAGGAGGACGTCCTAAACGAGCGCATAGCGCGGCAAACATTTCATAGCCTGAGCTCGGATGATAATTACCGTGAATAATCCATTCAGGTTGTAGCGTTACTCCGGCTTGCTGCAAGCCTTGTGTAAATCCTTCCAGTCGATCGCGAGTCGGTGACAAACGGGGTTGTCCCCCCAGAAAATAGAATTCATCCGGGTGACTCCGTGCAATATCTGCCACCAGAGCGGCGGTGGGAGAAACAGAGTCAGTAATGACCAATGGCAATGTGCTGCCGTTCATGTGGCGATCGAACAACACAACAGGTAATTGCTCGCTAAGTTTTTGATAGTCATTATCATGCAGCATACTGGATGCGACGATTAACCCATCAACCTGGCGGGCAATCATATTGTTCACCACCATTGTTTCCTGTGAAGGATTTTCATCAGTACAGGATATGAGGAGTTGGACGCCCGCTTCCCGACACAATGTTTCCAGTTCATGGGAAAATACTGCAAATCCGTAGTTAGTGATTTCAGGAACGACGAGACCAATGGTATGACTGCGGTTGTCCCGTAATGAGCGGGCATGAATGCTGGGCTGATAATGCTGCTGTTGGGCAATACTCAGCACACGCTCACGCGTTTCCTGCGCAACACGTAACTCTTTGCCACGACCATTGAGAACCAGACTGGCGGTTGCTTTCGACACTCCCGCCAGTTCAGCAATGTCTTTAATAGTAACGCGTTTGGTTTTTCTCACGACGAGGATCCGTAATTCAAAACCCTCATTCTACCATGCAGGCGCGTAGCGACCAGTAGCGTAACGTGACGTCAGACTCACCCTGTAATATCAGCGAAGCTGGATGATGGGGAAAATAACGATTACTCATTACACCTTCACCATTATTGATGAATATCTCTACGCTGGAACTGTCACAGAGAATCTTCAGTGACGTTACGCTTCCTCGCCAGTAACGAGTTAGTTTCTCTTGCCCTGCAAGGCTTCTCCTCTGTAGTTGAATACCATCGTCATTAAGATGCAGTGCCAGCGCATTGCCAAAATTCAGATACAGCTCACCCGACGGAATGATGTCCATTTCCAGGCGTTCAATTTCGACATGCGGCGCATGATCCGCTTTTCCTTGCCAGAAGTGTTCAGCTTCACGCAGTTGCGCGAGTTCCCTGATTGGCATCTGAAACAATTTTCCCTTCTGGAATGAGAGTTCGCGAAAACAGGTCATTTGATGCTGCCAATGATGCTTTCTGGTTGGCTGCAACATCTCTTCGCCATCAGGAACCCCCATCCAGCCGACCAGCAATCGTCGCCCGTCCGGGGCTTCCATCGTCTGTGGTGCATAGAATTCAAATCCCGCATCCAGCTCTGAGAAAGCGCCATGCGTAAATTTGCCTGTCTCGTAATCAAACTGTCCATGTAGCCAGGCGCAGGGATAAGTATTCAGATAGCGCTCATGTTCGCGCACCATTCCCTGGGGGCAACAGAGGAGAATGTATTCACCATCAAGGGCGAAAAGATCAGGACATTCCCACATGTATCCTGCGTTATCTATTTCATTCAGACCGTTACCAGCAATTTCTCCATGAAAAGACCAGGTATTCAGATCGACAGAGGAATACAGCAGCACTTTCCCCCGTTTCTCTTTATCTTGCGCGCCAAGCACCATGTACCATTGGCTGTTGTGCTTCCAGACTTTTGGATCACGAACATGTCCGGTGTAACCATCAGGTAACGATATGACAGGGCCTAGTTTATCAAACCCGCCCTGGTTATTTTCGGTGGCCAGACATTGCCATGCCGTTCTGCTGCCATCATCAAACTTAACATTACCGGTATAGCAAAGTGTGAGAACGCCCTGATTATTAACCGCGCTTCCTGAGTAACAACCATTACGGTCGTACTCTTTATCGGGCATTAGCGCTAATGGTTCATGCTGCCAGTGCAATAAATCCGTCGAACTCCAGTGCCCCCAACATTTGTACTTATGATCACAAGCCAGTGGATTCCACTGATAAAACAGATGATAGCGGCCTCCAGACCAGCAAAAGCCATTTGGATCGTTCATTAGTCCGGTGACGGGAGCGAGATGCCAACAAGGATAGTGGGCATCTGCCAGTGCTTTGGACTGACCTTTCATCACTGCCTGTAAAATCGCGGGCATTTGTGAAGGCATCGACATTACTCCTCGTCCGTTTTGTATTTGAATAATAAAGAGAGGCTAAAAGCGACAGCGAAAGCAATCACCATTCCAATAATATAATTAACCAACGATGTTGGCTGAACGATTGCCATGCCGGGTATTGCGGTCAGACCAACGGCAGTCATATAAACGTGAACAGAGACAACCCAGGCACCGCCGGCAGCGCCACCAATTAAGGCCGCAATAAAAGGTTTAACAAAACGAAGGTTGATACCAAAAATAGCGGCTTCAGTAATCCCTAACATTGCGGAAAAGGCCGAGGGTAGGGTGATTGCTTTAATTTTTGTATCTTTGGTTTTAAACCATACCGCCAGACATGCACCGCCTTGCGCAACGTTTGCCATTGCCCAAATAGGCAGCAGGAAATTAACACCGATTGCAGGGTTACCTAAAAGTCCTGCTTCAATTGCGTGGAAGCTATGATGAATACCCGTAATAACAATCGCTGAATATAGCCCGCCGAATAACAACCCTGCTAACCAGCCTGCGTGTGCAATCAGCGTGCTGAGAACGAAAGAGATACCGTCACCTAACGCTCGTCCTGCCGGACCAATAATCAAAAGAGCGATAAAGCCAGAAATGACGACAGTCAGAAATGGCGTCAGAATGAGATCCAGAGCATCAGGGATAAACCTGCGTAACTGTTTTTCCACTATGCTCATAAACCATACTGCCAGAAGCACGGGGAAAACCGTTCCCTGATAGCCAATCATGGCGATTTCAAAACCGAAGAAGTTCATTGTCTGAAATCCCGCAGCAACGCCCCAGGCATTTGTGAGTGCCGGGTGAGTCAGAATCCCTCCTAATGTCGCGCCAAGATAAGGATTTCCACCAAATTCACGAGCAGCAGTAAAGCCAATAAGGATGGGGAGAATAATAAATGCGGCTGAACTGCACATATCCAGCAGGATATAAATCGCATTATCGGTATTCACCCAGCCATATGTTTTCACCATTCCCAGAAGCCCCATTAATAAACCAGAAGCAACAATGGCTGGAATGATGGGGACAAAAATATTAGAAAGTAGCCGTGCTATTCGCTGAAAAGGATTGAGTTTTTGAGCGGCGAGTCGAGCGATATCTGCTTTACTGGATTCGCTAATACCTGCAACCTGAATAAAGGCAGCATAGACTTTATTAACCACGCCGGTGCCAAAGATAATTTGCATTTGCCCTGAATTACGAAAACAACCTTTCACTCCATCAATCTGGCCAATGGCATGTTGATCGGCAAGTGTGTCGTCAACCAGTACCAGCCGTAGGCGAGTGGCGCAATGTGCTGCACTGGCGATGTTCTCCTTACCACCTAATAAAGGAAGCAACGATTGGGCGATTTTATCGAAATCCATATAACCCTCTAATTCATTGTTATTTCAGTAAAAACTTCACATCTGTGAGGTTGTCTGGTATTAAAACCAGGTTTCCATTTGGACACCAAAATTCCACTCTCCGCCAGTATTGAAACCACTGCTGCCGAAAGCGTCATTGCTGGCAAAATCATCAAGTTTGCTGCTCCAGTCCATCCAGGTGGCAAACAGGCGAAGCTCCGGACGGCTAAAGAAATTATTGATATCGTTAGCTTTTAGAGTTGGAGCAAAGGTGAGTTTATAGAAACTGCCGTTTACGGCGTTGTGGTTTTGATACCCCTTTGGTTTCAGATCCATATATTGATAGCTACCCTCAAAGGCCAGAGCAAAATTCTGTGTTACCTCTTTGATCAGACGTGTATTGAAGGTCACCCATTCGTAGCTATCGCCTTTGACGTAACGATCTTTACTGCTTTGTGCGAGAATTGCTGGTGCGACATACCAACCGCTTCCCAGAGGTGTTGTGCCGTAAGATGCGAAGCGCCAGGTATTCGCCTCAGACAGCAGGGCGCCATCGGAGCCAATCCCTTTGACTTCCGCACCCAGGCCATGGCCATATAGCAGTGCTGTTTTTGCCGTCCCTTCACGCAGGCCATAGAAAGTGTTACCAACGGTGCAAAACTGATCCACCCCAGCGGTTGAAAACTGATCCAG
>CALYPF010000121.1 GCA_945271245.1 uncultured Enterobacteriaceae bacterium
AGACCGTTGGTGGTGACGGTAAGTGGATCACTTTTTACCCGTTGTTGACAATTTTTAACCTGGTGAGTATTATCTCAGCTCGCACGGGCAATGAAGGTAGCCCCTGTTTTATACCCATGGAATAAATACAAAGAAAACAGGAAATTAAGATGTTTAATAAAGGGAAAATTATCGCCGCCGCCGCTATGGCACTGGCAGTCAACTCTGCGATGGCCGCTGATAGCGTTGACGTTAAGGTTATCGGCACCATCGTTCCGGCGGCGTGCAAGCCCGCGCTATCCGGCGGTGCCACCATCGATTACGGCACCATTAAAGCCAGCGCTATTGCTCAGGACGACTATACTGTGCTGCCGGTAAAAAGCCTGAACTTCTCCATCAACTGCGATGCGCCTGCAAAAGTCGCGCTTAAATCTATAGATGTGCGCCAGGGAACTGAAGCCAAGCCAGTGGGAGTGAAACTTAACGGTACTACCATTGGTGACAGCACAGCCGTATCCGGGCTGGGTTTGGCCGATAGTAAAAAAATTGGCGCTTATACTGCGATACTGAAAACAGCGTCAGTTACGCTCGATGGGGCCACCACCGGCGTTGACAGTATTCTTTCAAAAGACATGGCTACAACGTGGGTGAAAAACGGAACTCTAGCGGAAGGAGCATGGATAGGCGGTACCCATAGCTGGCTTTATTCGTTTGCAGCGGCGGGCAGTTTAACGCCAGTAGCTTTTACTACATTAACCGGCACCCTGGACGTACAGGCCGCTATTAACAAAGGCTCTGAGCTGGACCTCACTAAAGCAGTTCACCTCGACGGGATGTCCACCATCGAACTGTATTATCTGTAATTAAATTGCTAATTCCTTAATCATTCCTTACTACGCTACTGCCCTCATTTGAGGGCTTTTTTACGCGTAATGAGGCAAAGAAAATTTTGGGATGGAAATTTTCTGCAGAGGCACCGGAGCAGCATATAGCCAGCGAAATAGATTGCCGTCGCTTACGGCGTGCGCGGATCGTTTCTGAGCAATTGGTTTTGAGTGTAAATAATTGAGATGAAACAATAAATATCAATGCGTATTTTTACGCTAATTTCTTAAAATAACGGCGCAAATTAACAGAGACAAAATAATTGGCCTGTAATGATAATGCCGGGCAGCTCTATGGCTAACCGGTTAAAAATAGAGGGCTCTTTTATAAAAGCATTTCTTCTTTACTCTCATTAAGTTACTACCCGGCAGCCACTAAGTTCCCTTGACCATCGGATTTAACACACGCATAACTTATTCATTTATTTCTACTATCTTGTTTACCCTTGGTTTTAGCGCTACATTAGCCGCCGCGCCGGAGTGCGGCAATATCAGGCAAAGCGGGTTATATGATAACCGGTGAACGCAACCGAGATTTTCAGAGCAAAAGCAGTGTGGAGTGAAACAACGTGAAATATTTTCTGATGGGCATTTCAGTGATCTTAATCCTTTGGGTTGGCACTTTCCTCTTCATGTTGAACTAAATCATCGCGTTGAATCATAACGCCGCGTTCCGCTATGTTCCCGCAGGACATCAATGACTCATTAAATGCGGCTAAGGCCAGCGCTGCTACTGGCTATGCCACAATTAATTATGCGCCTGATGGCTCTATATGCCGCCCGATGAGAGCGTAATGGCGCGCCAATCAGGGTCTGTCGTAACTCTCAGCCATTCTTATTTGCTGTCCGTACATTTTGTGTCCCATTCGCCTGTTGCACTATCTTTAAATTTAATCCTGCGCTCCCACAGTTCCATTTTTATGACCGCGCAATGTCGAACGCTCTGATACATAAACCTATGCCGGTAGCTGGCCTTTAGCCGCCAGATTTCTTATCCTTAGCGCTCATGTCTGATTCTGTGAGTCTTCCGTGCACGATATTTTTAATATGCTGCTGGCGGTTTTTGATCGCGCGGCGCTGATGCTAATTTGCCTGTTTTTCCTGATCCGCATCCGTTTGTTTCGCCAGTTACTGCATAAAAGCGCCCATACACCGAAAGAGCTGCTCGCAGTGACCGCGCTGTTTTCAATGTTTGCGCTGTTCAGCACCTGGTCAGGCGTACCGGTTGAAGGCTCGCTGGTGAATGTGCGCGTCATTGCCGTCATGTCCGGCGGCATTCTGTTTGGGCCGTGGGTCGGCATTATTACCGGCATCATTGCCGGGCTTCACCGTTATCTCATTGATATAAATGGGATAACAGCAATCCCCTGCCTGATAACCAGCGTTATCGCAGGCTTCGCCTCCGGCTGGATCTGTCGATGCGTCCCTAAGGCACAGCACTGGAAAGCAGGGATTCTTGGCGGCATGCTGTGTGAATCACTGACCATGATTCTGGTGGTGGCATTAGCGCCTAATACTGCACTGGGGCTGGATATTGTCTCGAAAATCGGTATTCCAATGATCCTCGGAAGCGTATGCATTGGGTTTATCGTACTGCTGGTGCGCAGCGTCGAAGGAGAGAAAGAGGCTAGCGCTGCACGCCAGGCCAAGCTGGCGCTGGATATCGCCAACAAAACGCTGCCGCTATTTCGCAGCGTTAACGATAGCTCGCTGCGCCAGATTTGTGACATTATTCGACGCGATATCAGCGCCGACGCCGTAGCGATTACCAATACCTCAGAGGTGCTCGCCTATACGGGAATTGGTGAAGATAATTATCGGGAGCGGGACGCTAATATCAGCCCTGTCACCCGCGAGGCGCTGCAGAGCGGGAAAATCATTATCAAAAATAACGATGAGGCTTATCGCACTCCGGAAATCCATTCTATGCTGGTGATCCCGCTGTGGGAGAAAGGTGAGGTTACCGGCACGCTGAAAATTTATTACTGCCACGCCCACCAGATAACCTCTTCCCTACAGGAGATGGCCGTCGGTTTGTCGCAAATTATTTCGACCCAGCTTGAGGTGTCACGCGCCGAGCAATTGCGCGAAATGGCGGATAAAGCGGAATTACGCGCGCTGCAGAGTAAAATTAACCCCCACTTCTTATTTAACGCGCTAAACGCAATTTCGTCGTCTATCCGTTTAAACCCGGACACCGCGCGTCAGCTTATTTTCAATTTGTCGCGTTATCTGCGCTATAACCTTGAATTGAACGACGACGAACCGATTGATATCAAGCGCGAGCTTTACCAAATTAAGGACTATATCGCTATTGAGCAGGCGCGCTTCGGCGATAAACTGACGGTGATTTACGACATTGATGAAAATGTGAACTGCCGCATTCCAAGCCTGCTGATTCAGCCTCTGGTAGAAAATGCGATTGTGCACGGCATTCAGCCCTGTAAAGGGAAAGGGGTCGTCACAATTAGCGTTGCAGAATGCGGCAGCCAGACTCGAATTGCCGTGCGCGATACGGGCCCTGGCATCGATCCTGCGATTATTGCCCGCGTTGAACGTAACGAAATGCCCGGTAATAAAATCGGTTTACTCAATGTTCACCACCGCGTGTCGCTGTTATACGGTCATGGATTGCACATCCGGCGTCTAGAGCCGGGTACCGAAATCTATTTTTATGTTCCCGCTACCCCTGAAACAACCGGTCATCCGGGCAGAGAAAAAGCCAATGAAAGTCATCATCGTTGAAGACGAAGTGCTGGCGCAGCAGGAGCTTAGCTGGTTAATTAAATCTCATGGAAAAATGAACATCGTCGGTACCTTTGACGACGGGCTGGATGTATTGAAATACCTGCAAGATCATGAAGTTGATGCAATCTTCCTGGATATTAATATCCCGTCGCTGGACGGTGTGTTACTGGCGCAAAATATCAGCAAATTTGCCAGTAAGCCGTTTATTGTCTTTATCACCGCCTGGAAAGAGCACGCGGTTGAAGCTTTTGAACTGGAGGCATTTGACTATATTCTGAAGCCCTATGAAGAATCGCGTATTCTTAACATGCTCAATAAGCTGTACGCGGCGTGGCTACAGCGCTGTATGCCGCAAAGCGCTGGCACCAGCGAACCCCGGGAAAGCAATACCATCAACCTCATTAAAGATGAGCGTATTATCGTTACCGACGTCGATGATATTTATTACGCCGAGGCGCATGAGAAAATGACGTTTGTCTATACGCGACGCGAAACGTACATCATGCCAATGAACATTACCGAATTTTGTAGCCGGCTACCGGAATCGCGTTTTTTCCGCTGCCATCGCTCGTTTTGCGTCAATATCAGCAAAATTCGCGAAATAGAGCCATGGTTTAACAATACATATATTTTGCGTTTGCGCGATCTGGATTTTCAGGTGCCGGTCAGCCGCAGCAAAGTGAAAGCTTTTCGTCAGTTAATGCGCCTGTAGAATGCCCCGCAGGGCATTCCCGAGAGCTTACAGCGTCTGCCCCATAATTTGACGCAAATACGCACCGGCACCAAGCAGGCCTGGCTGCTCATGCGTAATCAAATACACCGGAATATTTTCAACGTAGGCTTTAAAGCGCCCTTTATCTTCAAAGCCGCCGCGAAAACCAGAGGATTTAAAAAAGTCCAGGAAGCGCGGCACAATGCCACCGGCGATATAAACACCGCCGAATGTTCCCAGCGTTAACGCTAAATCACCGCCGAAACGCCCCATAATCACACAAAACAGCGACAGCGCCCGACGGCAATCGATACAACTGTCGGCCAGTGCCCGCTCCGTCACCTCTTTAGGCTGTAAATTTTCCGGCAGACGACCGTCGGATTTTACAATCGCCCGATAAAGATTGACTAATCCCGGCCCCGAAAGCACGCGCTCAGCGGAAACGTGCCCTAATTCATCGCGCAACTGGGTCAGAATTAAATCTTCTTCTTCGCTGTTAGGAGCAAAATCCACGTGCCCGCCTTCTCCCGGCAAACTGACCCAGCGCCTGTCAACGTGCACCAAATGCGCGACCCCAAGCCCGGTGCCTGCGCCATACACCGCAATCGGCTTTTCCGGTACGGGCTTATCGCCACCAAACTGGATTAAATCCCCGGCCTTTAGCATCGGAATGGCCATTGATACGGCGGTAAAATCATTAATAATTTCCAGATGCTCAAAACCCAGATTTTTTTTCATTTCGGCGATAGAAAAAGCCCAGGTGTGATTGGTCATCGCAACCCAATCCCCGGTTATCGGGCAGGCAATGGCGATACAGCCGCCCACAACGCTTTGCTGATGTTCTGCCAGATACGCATGGACCACGGCTTCAAGGCTTGGGAAATCCAGCCCGGAGTAAGTTTTGGCGCGGGAGATGTCGCCGTTTTTCAAATCGCACAACGCAAGACGGGTATTGGTACCGCCAACGTCGCCGACCAGCGCATAGTGGGTCATTCGTCTGATGCTCCGCTAAAAAAACAGGATTTGTGCATTTCACACTTTATCGTAACTGCAGGACCATAGCACAGGCGGCCTGATAATATCGAACTCGGTAATATAATTATCCCTAATTATGTTACCGCCGGTTAACCTGGTTACAAACCGCTCCAGAGTACTTCCTGCCTCTGGTTATAGATAGCCATTTAAACGCCGCGACTACGAGCGACATTGCTATTGCGGCTTAGCCGCCCATGCCGCAATAGCAAAGTCCGCCGGGATAGCCGGATAAATCAACGTCGGTGTTTTTTAGCGGGTGGAGATAAAAATCCGCGGCGCGCCGTCTTCTAAATTCCCCCCAGAGCGTCTGGTTATGCGGGATGTGAAATGGCAGATAGCCCTGCCTGTTCATGGTTTGGCTATCTGCGCTACGTTTTAGGCAGCAAACACAAATAAGTCTACTAGCCCAGCGTTTTTGACACCGCCTGCAGCAGGTCCGGGACATCGTTTTGCGGCAACATCACTTCAATTAACGATAAGCGCTGTGCATCTGCGGCGTCTCGAAGCGCAGAAGCCAGCCCGGCGGAGTCGCGCACGCAAACCGTATAAGCCTCAGCATCGGCACACAGGGCTTCAGGCAGGCGCGTCCAGCGCCAGCGGCTGATGTCGTTATAGCGCTGGTCAGCGCCGTGAATTGCGCGCTCTACCGTATATCCGTCGTTATTGAGTAATAAAATAATCGGGCGCTGCCCATCGCGCAGCATCGACCCCATTTCCTGAGCGCTAAGCTGCGCCGCGCCGTCGCCGACGATAAGGATAACTCTGCGCTCAGGCGCGGCCGTTTGCGCGCCAAACGCCGCTGGCAGGGTGAAGCCTATCGATGCCCACAGCGACTGAACGATAAACGTCGTGTGCGCGGGTAGCCGTAACCCGGCGGCGCCAAAACAGGCGGTGCCCTGATCGGCAATCACAATATCGCCGGGGCGCAAAAAGGCCTCCAGCGCAAGCCAAAAAGCGCGCTGATCCAATGTATTCCCTTCACTGGCTGACAGCGGGGGCGGCGCTGGGATCTGACCTGCATCCGGCATCTGCCGACACAGTTCCCGTAGTATGGCCACGCTTTGCGCCATCGGCAAGCCGCTAAACCAGCGTTCACCCACCCGTGCGGCGTGCGGCTGGATATCAATGCTTCGCGCGGCGGGCACATTCTGTGTAAATCCGGAAGTAATGGTATCCGTAAAACAAACGCCAACGCAGAGAATCATGTCAGCCTCCTCAACGGCGCGTCGCACGCTATCTTCACTGGCCGCTCCGCTGTAGGTACCCACAAAGCCAGGCTGGGTTTCATCAAAAAGCCCCTTCCCCATTAGCAGCGTAGCATGCGGTAAAGGCGCCTCCTGCATCCACTGGTGCAGCACCTGGCTTACGCCGAAACGGTCGGCAAGGAAATCTGCCAATAGTGAAATACGCCGACACGCCTTCAATGCCTGTTGCGCACACTGACGAAACGCCTCGGCACGGGCCGGGCAGGCTTCTTCATCCGAATGCAAAAGCGCCGGTTCCGGCGCTATCACGGCGGTGCGGGCAACGTCGGAAGGCAATAGCAGGTATCCCGGCCGCCGCTGCGCCAGCGCGGTTTTCAGTACTCTGTCGATTTCTATACAGGCGTTTTGCGGGGTGAGCGCGGCCTGTGCGGCGGAGACTTCGGCGCTCATGCGGTAAAAATGGCGAAAATCACCGTCGCCTAGCGAATGATGAAGTAATGCGCCCTGCTGCTGCGCGCTCTGCTCCGGTGCGCCCACGATATGTATCACTGGTACACGTTCTGCATAACTCCCCGCAATGCCGTTTAACGCGCTTAACTCACCTACGCCAAAAGTGGTTAATAATGCTCCGGCGCCAAGACAGCGCGCATAACCGTCTGCGGCATAGGCGGCATTGAGCTCATTTGCGCAGCCCACCCACGAAACTTGACGATGGGCGGGTACATTATCCAGAAAGCGTAAATTATAATCGCCCGGCACTCCGAATAAATGCGTAATGCCGCATTCTGCAAGCCGATCCAATAAATAGTCAGCAACGCTATAAGATGTATTCATCTGTATTCTCCATGCCCATATCCTTATTGAGTATTAAAGAGTCGCCCCCGATGTCCAGCGGCTATCTATACCGTGCATGGAAATAAAACTTTACAACCGAGAGAGGTATACGCGACGCATTTGTGACTAAAATGTAAACGCATACACCCATTTAACCTATGTCCGCCTAAAGGAAATTAACATGCCTTATCAGCCTGATGCGCAGCGTTATCACACCATGACCTATCATCGCTGTGGGAATAGTGGTCTCAAACTACCCGCTATTTCCCTGGGGCTTTGGCATAATTTCGGTCAAAACACGCCCTATGCTCAGAGCCAAAAACTTATTCATCGCGCCTTCGATTTAGGCATCACGCATTTTGATTTAGGCAATAATTATGGCCCGCCTCCCGGCGCAGCAGAGCAACGCTTGGGAGAAATCCTGAAACAGGATTTTTTGGGGCTGCGCGATGAACTGCTGATCGCAACCAAGGCCGGCTATACCATGTGGGATGGCCCGTACGGTGATTGGGGTTCACGCAAATATTTGATTTCCAGCCTGGATCAAAGCCTGCGACGGCTGGGGCTGGATTACGTTGATATTTTTTATCATCATCGCCCGGATCCTGAAACGCCGCTGGAAGAAACTATGCAGGCGCTGGATAGTACCGTCCGGCAGGGTAAGGCGCTATATGTGGGATTATCCAATTATCCGGCCGAGCTGGCAGAGCGCGCATTTTGCCTGCTGCGCGAATTGGGAACGCCCTGCATTATTCATCAAACAAAGTACTCTATGTTTGTTCGCCAGCCTGAGCAGGCTCTACTGCCTATGCTCACACAGCGCCGCGTCGGCTGCATAGCTTTCTCTCCACTTGCCGGCGGCCTGCTGACCGACCGTTACCTGAACGGTATTCCTGAAGATTCGCGTATCGCCAGCGGCAGCCGTTTTTTAACCGCCGATCGCCTGACCCCGCAGGTAGTGGCCCAAATCCGCAGGCTTAATGAACTGGCGCTTCAGCGCGGGCAAAAGCTTTCGCAAATGGCGCTATCATGGCTATTTCGTAACGGCGATATCACCTCCGCGCTGATTGGCGCAAGCCATATTGAGCAACTGGATGATGCCGTTGCCGCGCTGGCACATAATGCCTTTAGCCCAAAAGAGCGCGAGGAAATAGACCACATCCTGCAAACGGCCTGAGGAAATTTTTGACAAATAGTGCGCCGTGGATTGGTTTCAGACTTTAGGCGATGAAACACGCTGTTACTTCTCGTTAAACTTACATTAACAGACCTTAACTGGTTAGATTGTAAGGGGAAGTTTTATGGTAATTAGATCTGTCTTGCTAGCCGCGATCATTGTGATGGCGGCACCGCTTACGGCATTCGCCAGTCATGATATTTCGCTACTACCGGGCGTAAAGCTAAAATTAGGCGATCGCGACGACTACGGAAACTTTTGGGACGGCGGGCGCTGGCGCGATAATAACGACTGGCACCGCCACTGGAGATGGCACGGTGGTCACTGGCAGCGTCATAACGGCTATGAGCGTGGATGGGGGCGCGATTATCGGGACGATCGCCATCGGGACCACCATCATCGTCACCACAATCATCACCACGATAGGCACCACCGGCACCATCATCATTAATCCTGGCCCCGATGTTGATATCGGGGCGGCCGTAGCCATCATCTGCACGCCATTAACAATCGACGCTCAACGACCTCTTATCTGTGCTCATTTCTTCTCAGAAAAGAACGGCTGCCAGGTCAGGTGGCAGAACGTATATCCTCGCCATCGGGCATAAAACCATCACGGTACCGCATCACCCGCTGTTTTTATCCCTGAACCATGCCTATTAACAGCCAAAGATTCAACGTGATGACTATCGCGACGATCAACCAGCCGAGATATTTAACTGACCGACGGTTGACTAGCTCGCCCATCAGCCGGGCATCGCTGGTAAAACACAGCAATGGTACCAACGCAAGCGCAATGCCGAAACTCAATAGCACCTGACTCATGATAAGAATTCGCGTAGGGTCCCACCCCATAAGAATAACGATAAATGAGGGTGCCATGGTAATCGCGCGGCGTAGCCAAAGAGGGATATAAAAGTGCACAAACCCCTGCATTACCACCTGCCCGGCCAGGGTGCCAACCACGGTAGAGGACAGCCCGGCGGCTACCAGGCTAAGCCCAAAGATAGTGGCCGCAGCGTGGCTAAGTAGCGGCTCCAGAGTCAGGTAAGCCTCATCCAAATCTGTAACACCGGTATGCCCACTAAAATGAAACGCCGCGGCCGCCGTCGCCATCATCGCCAGATTAACAAACCCGGCGATAGTCATGGCAATCGCCACATCCCAGCGCGTCGCGCTGTAGCGTTCTTTAGCATTTCCGTCATGGAGGTTTTGCGTAAGTGAAGAATGCAGGTAAATGACGTGCGGCATGATGGTCGCCCCTAACACACCGGCCGCGAGAAAAATCGCCTCAGAATTAGGAAGCGTCGGAAGTAGCATGCCTTTTCCTAACGCGGAGAGCTGAGGCTGAGAAAAAATGAGTTCAATAATATAGGCAGCGGCGACAAATAGCAGCAAACCGCCGATAACTTTCTCCAGCGGTTTTTGCCCGCGCCGCTGAAGCATCAATATCAGGTAAGTCGCTACGCCGGTTAATACAGCGCCTTGCAGTAAAGAAACACCGAGCAGAAGCTTAAAACCGATGGCAGCGCCGATGAATTCCGCAAGATCGGTCGCCATAGCAATGACTTCCGCCTGAATCCACCAGAACCAGACCAGCGGCCGGGGATATCTGTCGCGAATATGCTCAGCAAGGTTTTT
The DNA here is from genome assembly GCA_945271245.1 of uncultured Enterobacteriaceae bacterium. Classification (GTDB taxonomy): domain Bacteria; phylum Pseudomonadota; class Gammaproteobacteria; order Enterobacterales; family Enterobacteriaceae; genus Apirhabdus; species Apirhabdus apintestini. Next base: position 10,216 of record CALYPF010000121.1, read on the forward strand.
ACCGGTAGCTATCCCCAGTTTGGCAGACAATACCTGGATAACCATCGCCATTAAATTAGCCCATACCACAACCCATAAAAGCTGATAGCCAAAGCTCGCGCCGGCCTGGATATTAGTTGCAAAATTCCCCGGGTCAATATAGCCAATAGCGGCAATAAAAGCGGGCCCCATTAGTGCCAGCCTCATCTTGCGCGCAGAGCGCCCGCTTCTTTTTTCAACGCGACTCATTGTCATTAGTGCCTCAACAAACATAGCCTTTGCTATGTTTTATGCTACCAAAATGAGAATTATTATCAATAAAACTTATTGAGTCATATTCTGATGATTTCAATAGAAATAAACGATAGTTGCGGCTGGCGCTTAACTCATTTGATGTGATGTAAAAGCTAAAACAATTTAAAAACTGTTACGATTTTAGCAAAAGCCGGAGCGTTGTCATCGCAAAATTAACATTACAGAAATAAATAACGGAATGTGCTTTTCGCCTGAGTTCACATAACATTCTTAATGAGTGACATTTCTCTCGTTTTATTATTCCTTGTTACATAGAATGTGCAACGAAATGAAATTCGCCTCATATTTGGAGCCAACATGTTCCGCGTTCTTCACTTTGCCTTAGCGCTTATCGTGGTTGCGCTGCTCGCGTTGCTGGTTAGCCATAATCGCAAAAATATTCGTATTCGTTTTGTTATTCAGCTTTTAGTGATTGAGATTTTACTGGCCTGGTTTTTCCTGCATTCAGAAATTGGTCTTGGCTTCGTGAAAGGCTTTTCTGAGATGTTTGAGAAACTACTTGGATTCGCGGGTGAAGGGACGAACTTTGTCTTTGGGAAAATGAGCGACGAAGGGCTGGCTTTCTTCTTCCTGAAAGTGCTGTGTCCTATTGTTTTCGTCTCAGCGCTGATTGGTATTTTACAGCATATCCGCGTGCTACCCGTAGTCATCCGCTTTATCGGTACGCTGCTTTCTAAAATTAACGGTATGGGTAAACTGGAATCATTTAACGCCGTCAGTTCGCTGATTCTTGGCCAATCGGAGAATTTTATCGCCTATAAAGATATTCTCGGGAAAATGTCGCGCAATCGTATGTACACCATGGCGGCAACGGCAATGTCTACAGTCTCGATGTCCATCGTGGGCGCCTATATGACCATGTTACAGCCACAGTATGTTGTCGCAGCGCTGGTACTTAATATGTTCAGTACCTTTATTGTACTATCACTAATCAATCCCTACCGGGTTGAGGGAGAAGAAGCCAATTTGCAGATGAGCAATTTGCATGCAGGGCAAAGTTTCTTCGAAATGCTGGGGGAGTATATTCTGGCTGGCTTTAAAGTGGCTATCATCGTTGCAGCCATGCTGATTGGTTTTATCGCGCTGATTTCCGCGCTCAATGCGTTATTTGCTACGGTCACTGGCTGGTTTGGACATAGCATCTCCTTCCAGGGTATTTTAGGCTATATTTTCTGGCCGGTTGCGTGGGTAATGGGAATTCCCGCCGGCGAAGCGCTGCAGGCTGGCAGTATTATGGCCACGAAGCTGGTGTCTAATGAGTTTGTTGCCATGATGGAGCTTCAGAAAGTTTCCGGAACCTTTTCCCCGCGCGCAGAAGGAATTTTATCTATCTTCCTGGTCTCCTTCGCTAACTTCTCTTCTATCGGGATTATCGCCGGTGCAATAAAAGGCCTGAATGAAGAGCAGGGTAACGTGGTTTCTCGGTTTGGTCTTAAACTGGTTTATGGCTCTACGCTGGTAAGCGTGCTATCGGCAGCAATTGCCGCCCTGGTGATTTAACCGTTCCCAGTAACCAGTAAAAAAACCGGCAAGTGCCGGTTTTTTTACATCATGAAAGCGCAATCAGGCCACCGCAGACGGGTGGCTGCATCCTGCCAAAGCCTGTCTCGTCCTGTTTCTAAACATCCACTACCCGGCGCTGGCTTCTTTTTTATCCAGGGTCTATTAAACGCTTTGTGGACCTATATTTCTAAGCCCCTGCGAGAAGTACCAAAAATAAATCAGGTTTCCTCAGGTGCAAACACCCCTGGAATCAGGCGGGCAGTGGCTCAGGTTTTCCAATCAGCCAGCCCTGCAAATACTGCACGCCGAGGGACAGCAACATATCGCGCTGTTCCGCAGTTTCAACATACTCAGCTACCACGGTTAAATTCCGCGCCCGCGCAAGTTCACAGATAGATTTAACAATCAGGGCATCCATCGGGTTATGCAGAATATCGCGCACGAAATAGCCGTCTATCTTGATGATATCCGCCTGCAAATTTTTTAGTCGTTCATAATTAGCATACCCGGTGCCAAAATCATCAATGGCGATACGAAAGCCTTCATCGCGCAGCAGGGCAATATTACGCAGGCTAACACCGGAATCAGAAAATGCCTGCGCTTCTGTAATTTCAATCACTACACTGCAGGGAGAGACGGAATAGCGTTTAAATAAACTCACGATCTGCTGCGCAATATTATGCTGCATAAGCGTAAGAGGCATTAAATTTACGGAAAAACGCACGGCGTCCCCCGGCTGCGGATGCCGCTTTAGCCAGTCCAAAAGCCGGGTTAAGATTTGCATATCAAAGCGCGCACTTAAGTTAAATTCCGCGACCAGCCCCATGAACCGATCTGGCATGACGAGCTTGCCATCATCATCAATCAGGCGACATAAAATCTCGGCATAGCCCCTGCCCTGGCTGTCCTGAATAGGCTGAGCATAAAGCTGCAATTGCTCTTCATCGATAGCCAGTCTCACTTTATGCAGCATTTGCACCCGCTCTGATGCTTCTTCCAGCACCGATTCCTGCATGAGTGCCAGCCCTAATACCTCATTATCAACGCTCGCCTGTTCTGCAAGCCAGCTCAGTTGCCCCAGAACGCGCTGTAAATCTTCCGGCTCAATCTCACGAACTGTTCCCCACGAGGCACCATATTCAAGGTCCATAGTGACACCGTTCCAGTCGATCTTCTGATTATTAAGCTGATTTACCATATAGGTAAGCCGCGACTGCGGCTCAGGGCCTCTTAAAAAAATGAGTAATTCACTCCCCGGGAACTGGAAAATACTTTCCCCTGCCTGTAGCAGCGGCTGCAGTTGTCGCGTTATCGTGCGTTTACAGTGGATGCGCATAAGCATTCCGTAGTAACGACTCAAAAATTCAAGGTTAGCTAAACGCAGACAACAAAGTGTTCCCTGAGGAAAAAGAATAAGATGGTTTTCCAGAGCGCGCAGATTCGGTAGCTGAGTTAAAGGATCGGTCAGCGCCTGAGCAAAATAAATACGCTGCACCCGCTCGCTTTTTTGATTAATTTTGAGCATGTACAACAGGCAAACGGTAAATGATATAAACACAGACAGAATAAAAGAGAGCGCCAGCCCCGTACTTACGCCATAAAATACATTGCCGCTGAGCATGAGTAATATCCAAGCGGACAATGCCCAAAGCACATGCAGCACGCGTGGCTCAAACTGACGAATCCCCATGGTAAACACGATAAATATAACGGGAATCAGATAACCTGAAACAATAAGGCGATCTGTAGGCCAGCATAAAATTGTTAACAGAGCACCTAATAGCAATAGCCACCCGATAGCATAACAGCGCCGCCCGGCGATAAACGATGGAGCAATGCAATAGCGCCAAAATGTACGCGCAAAGTACGGGTTCAAAATCATACGCAGCGCATAATAAAACAGCCGGGTAAAAATCAACGCGGCGGCCATCATTCCTAAAACATCAACCACGTCAAATAATGAGCCGGTCAAGCCAAAGTAGCGAGATAAAGAAGGAGGGAAATCAGCCAGATGTCCCACAAAAAACATGCTGGCTTTAATCGCGCAGGGAGTAAAAAAACTCAACCAAAATAATCGGATACCAATTCCCGGGCCGGAAAGCGAAAAGCGCCAGCGGCGCCCGAGCATTATGCGAGCAATGCCGCACGAGCCCAGTACCGGAAGCGTAATACTGGCAATAAAGGCGATAAGGGGCCAAAAGGACAGATTAAATAGCCACGAAAAGAAAATGAATTGGGAGACGATAAGCGGTAATACCGCTGAACGGCCAAAAAGCATTAACATGGCCAGCATTACGCTAAGCGGCAGCCAGGCCAGAAAAATATCGCTGCCATCAATTACCGCCTGAGGCGAAATTACACGCGATAAAGGAAGGAGAAGCAAAAATAGCGCCCCGGCAAGCAAAAATTTACTTAATGCCGGTGGAAAAAGAGATTTCATCGGGCTGCATCGCCCCTTATTTTGTAATGGACGTAACCGTTTAAGAAAAAGGATAGCCGATTGTGTAACCTAAGCAAAGTAAGGAGAAATACTCAAATGGCTAAATCAGAAACTGGTTCACCTTCTATAAGACATTAAGGCGAAAAAACCCCGCATAAGCGAGGTTTTTCATTTATATGGTGGAGCTAAGCGGGATCGAACCGCTGACCTCCTGCATGCCATGCAGGCGCTCTCCCAGCTGAGCTATAGCCCCTAAAATAGAAACATTTGCTACCCAAACCTTTCTCCAAAGAAAGGTGGTGGAGCTAAGCGGGATCGAACCGCTGACCTCCTGCATGCCATGCAGGCGCTC